>CAIZKA010000488.1 GCA_903933395.1 uncultured beta proteobacterium
AGCAAGGCAAGGTTGTTCGCGGCGAACTCAAGGCAGCCAGCGAAGCAGTGGCCAATGCCGCCCTGCGGCGGCAAGGCATCAACGTCACCAAGCTCAAGAAGCAGAAGACCGGAGGGGGCGGCTCCGTCTCGGACAAGGACATCACCCTCTTCTCGCGGCAGCTCGCCACCATGGTGAAGTCCGGCGTGCCGCTGCTGCAGTCCTTTGACATCGTCGGCAAGGGCACCAGCAACCCGGCTCTTGCAAGGTTGCTGTTCTCGATCAAGTCGGAGGTCGAAACCGGCGCGAATCTGGCTACTGCCTTTCGCAAGTACCCGATGTATTTCGATGCCCTGTTCTGCAATCTGGTCGAGGCCGGCGAGCAAGCGGGTATTCTCGACACGCTGCTGGACCGCCTTGCAACGTATAAAGAGAAAATCCAGGCCATCAAGTCGAAGATAAAGAGCGCCCTGACCTATCCGATCGCCATCCTCATCATCGCCTTCATCATCACTGCGGTCATCATGATCTTCGTGGTGCCGGCCTTCAAGGGCGTGTTTGCCAGTTTCGGCGGCGAACTGCCCGCCCCGACGCTGATCGTTATCGCAATTTCGGATTTTTTCACGGCGAACTGGTATCTCATCTTCGGCGGAATCTACGCGGTTTTTGTCGGTATTTCCCAGGCTTTCAAGCGGTCGCGGGCATTGCAGATCGCGAAGGACAAATATGCGCTGAAACTCCCCATTTTTGGCGACATGCTCGTAAAGTCCTCCATCGCGCGCTGGACGCGGACGCTGTCCACGATGTTTGCCGCCGGCGTGCCGCTGGTCGATGCCCTTGATTCCGTCGGTGGTGCCGCCGGCAATTATGTCTACGAAATGGGAACCAAGAAGATCCAGGCGGAAGTGTCTACCGGTTCCAGCTTGACGGTGTCCATGGAAAATTCCGGGTTGTTTCCCCCAATGGTCACCCAGATGGTGGCCATCGGCGAGGAGTCCGGCCAACTGGACTCGATGCTCGGAAAAACCGCCGATTTCTATGAAGCCGAGGTCGACGAGGCTGTCGAAGCGCTCTCGAGTCTGATGGAGCCCATGATCATGGTCTTCCTTGGCGGCCTGATCGGTGGCCTGGTGGTGGCCATGTACCTGCCGATCTTCAAGCTTGGCTCGGTTGTCGGCTAAGCCCTCAGCCATCCGCGGCGGATGATCGCCCAGTTCGCCGATCCGGTGGTGTTTGCGCTTGCCGCCGGGTTGCTCGGCCTGATGGTCGGCAGCTTCCTCAATGTCGTCATCCATCGCCTGCCGGTCATGATGGAGCGCGACTGGGCCTTGCAGTGCGCCGAGTTCAGGAATGAAGCCCCGCCGGCCTTTGAACCGCTTTCACTTGCCCGGCCGCGTTCGCGTTGCCCCAAGTGCGGCCATTCGATCACTGCACTGGAGAACATTCCCGTCATCAGTTGGCTTCTCCTGCGCGGACGCTGCAAGGGCTGCGCCGCACCTATTTCCCTGCGCTATCCGCTGGTCGAGGCACTGACCGGACTGCTGTTTGCGCTTGCCGCATGGCACTTCGGCTTCACTGCCGCCGGCCTGGGAGCCCTGGTGCTGATTGCGGCGCTGGTGGCCCTGACCGCCATCGATTTCGATACACAACTCTTGCCCGATGACATCACCCTGCCGCTGCTCTGGATCGGCCTGGCCCTGAATGCCTTCAATGTCTATACAGATCTGAAAAGCGCGGTAATCGGCGCCATGGTGGGCTACCTGTCGCTGTGGAGCGTGTATTGGCTGTTCAAGCTGTTCACCGGCAAGGAAGGCATGGGCTACGGCGACTTCAAGCTGCTGGCGGCACTCGGCGCCTGGCTTGGCTGGCAGATGCTGCCATTGACCATCCTGCTTTCCTCGCTCGTCGGCGCGGTAGTGGGCATCGCCCTGATGGCCTTTGCCCGCCATGGCCGCAATGTGCCAATCCCATTCGGCCCCTACCTTGCCGCCGCCGGCGCCATTGCCCTGGTCTGGGGCAAACCCCTGACTCGCGCCTATCTCGGAGCTTGAGAGCCCGACGCACCAAGGGCTTCGGCTATAATCGGCGTCTTTGCCAGAATGCCGGAGAATGCCATGCCGATCTATGCTTATCGCTGCACCGATTGCGGCTTTGAGAAAGATGTCATGCGGAAAGTCAGCGATCCGCTGCTGACCACCTGCCCAGAGTGCAAGACCGAGAATTTCGCCAAGCAGCTCACTGCCCCTGGCTTTCAGCTCAAGGGCAGCGGGTGGTACGCCACCGATTTCAAGGGAGGCGGCTGCAAGGCAACTGATGCCAAGAGCGACAACCCGCCACCCTGCCAGGGTGGTACGGGCAGCTGCGCCGCCAATACCTGATCACTCGCTTGAAAAAGTATTTCATCACCGGGCTGCTGATCTGGGTCCCGCTGGCGATCACCGCATGGGTGCTTTCGCTGATCGTGCGTTCCATGGATCAATCCCTGCTGCTGCTGCCGCAGGCGATCCATCCCGAGCACCTGCTGGGCATTTACATCCCCGGGCTCGGCGCCTTGCTGACCCTGCTGGTGGTCTTTCTCACCGGCCTGGTGACAACGAACATCGTCGGACAGAAGCTGGTGCGCTTCTGGGAAGGGGTGCTCTCCCGCATTCCGGTCGTGAAGTCGATTTACTACAGCGTCAAACAGGTCAGCGATACCCTGTTTTCGGGCAACGGCGTCGCCTTCCGCAAGGTTCTGCTGGTCCGCTATCCACACCCCGAGGCCTGGTCGGTGGCGTTTCAGACTGGACATCCGGCGCGTGATGTCGCCGACATGCTGCCTGAAGAACACGTCGGTATTTTTATCCCGACCACGCCCAGCCCGGTCAACGGCTTTTTCTTCTTCGTCAAGCGAAAAGACGTCATCGAACTCGACATGGACGTCGACGAAGCCCTGAAATACATCGTCTCCATGGGTGTCGTCGCCCCGCCCATGCGGAATCCCGCCGGGCGCGCCCAGAATCAATAAAAACCGAATTGATCGCCCCTCACCCCCATCCCCGCCCCAGGGCGGGGCTACCAACCAGCTCGCTTCGCTCGATAGTCCGCAGTGACTTCACAGCCGGCTGGGTTTCGCGTTAAGTTAACCGTCCGGAAACCCTATGCGTACCCATTACTGCGGCGAGGTAAATGCCTCCCATGTCGACCAGATAGTCACCCTTTGCGGCTGGAACCATCGCCGGCGCGACCACGGCGGCGTGATCTTCATCGATCTGCGCGATCGCGAAGGACTGACCCAGATCGTTTGCGATCCGGATCGCCCGGAAATGTTCAAGGTCGCCGAGGACGTGCGCAACGAATTCGTGCTGAAGGTCACCGGCAAGGTACGTCGCCGTCCCGCCGGCACCGAGAACCCCAATCTGGCCTCGGGTGAAATCGAAATCCTCTGCCATGAACTGGAAGTGCTCAACACGGCGGTGACACCGCCCTTCCAGCTCGACGAAGAAAACCTCTCGGAAAATGTTCGCCTCACGCACCGGGTGATCGATCTGCGCCGGCCGCAGATGCAGAAAAACCTGATGCTGCGCTACAAGGTGGCCATGGCCTTCCGCCGCTTCCTCGACGAGAAGGGTTTCATCGACATCGAGACGCCGATGCTGACCAAGTCGACGCCCGAGGGCGCGCGCGACTACCTGGTGCCTTCGCGCGTGCATCCCGGCCAGTTCTTCGCCCTGCCGCAATCGCCGCAGTTGTTCAAGCAACTGCTGATGGTGGCGGGCTACGACCGCTATTACCAGATCACCAAGTGTTTCCGCGACGAAGACCTGCGCGCCGACCGCCAGCCGGAATTCACCCAGGTCGATATCGAAACCTCCTTCCTCACCGAAGAGCAGATCACCGCCATCATGGAAGAAATGATCCGCAGCGTGTTCAAGACCGCTTTGGCCGTCGATCTTCCCGACCCTTTCCCGCGCATCACTTACGCCGAAGCCATGCGTCGCTACGGTTCCGACAAGCCGGATCTGCGCGTGACGCTGGAACTGACCGACGTCACCGACGCGGTGGCCGACGTCGCCTTCAAGGTGTTCAGCGGTCCCGCTACCTCGGGCGGACGCGTCGCGGCGCTGCGCGTTCCCGGCGGCGCGCTCGGGGCAACTGCGCTCACCCGCGGCGAGATCGACGGCTACACCGAGTTCGTCAAGATCTATGGCGCCCGCGGCCTGGCCTACATCAAGGTCAACGACGCCTCCAAGCTTAACGAGGAAGGCCTGCAGAGCCCGATCGTCAAGAACCTGCACGAAGCCGCGCTGAAGACCATCATCGAGCGCACCGGCGCGCAATCCGGCGACCTGATCTTCTTCGGCGCCGACAAGACCAAGGTGGTCAATGACGCGCTGGGCGCACTGCGCACCAAGCTCGGCCACGAGAAGGGCTACCTCAACGGCAAGGCCTGGGAACCGCTGTGGGTGGTCGATTTCCCGATGTTCGAATACGACGAGGACAACCAGCGCTGGTCGGCCTGCCACCATCCCTTCACCAGTCCCAAGGACGGCCACGAGGCCCTCATGGCGACCGATCCCGGAGCCTGTCTGGCCAAGGCCTACGACCTGGCCCTGAACGGCTGGGAAATGGGCGGCGGCTCGGTGCGTATCCATCGTGCCGAGGTACAGGAAAAGGTTTTCCAGGCCCTGGGCATCGGCCCCGAGGAGCAACAGACAAAGTTCGGCTTCCTGCTCGACGCGCTTAAATACGGCGCGCCGCCGCACGGCGGCCTGGCTTTCGGTCTCGACCGCATCGTCACCATGATGGCCGGCGCCGAGTCGATCCGCGACGTCATCGCCTTCCCCAAGACGCAGCGCGCACAGTGCCTGCTGACCGATGCTCCCTCCGATGTCGACGAAAAGCAGTTGCGCGAACTGCACATCCGCCTGCGGCAGAAAGTCGAAACCCAGGTCGACGTTACCAAGGCCTGAGCATGCAAAGGCTGCTCTGCGCCCTGATCGGTGCCGCACTGTTCGGGACCGCGCTGGCGCGGGACAACTCCGTCGGCGCCCTGCCGGCGGCCCAGTTGCCGGAAGAAGCCCGCACAACTCTGAAGCTGATCGACGCCGGCGGGCCCTTCCCGTACCGGCGGGATGGCATCATCTTTGAGAACCGCGAACGCCGCCTGCCGGAGCACGCGCGCGGCTATTACCGCGAGTACACCGTGCCCACTCCCGGCAGCAAGGATCGCGGCGCGCGGCGCATCATCACCGGGGACAAGCCGCCGCTCGTGTTCTACTACACGGCCGACCATTACAAATCCTTCCGTCGAATCCAGCGATGAGCGCCGAACACTACGAGAACCTGTTTGCCGATGCCTCGCAGGCAGGCGTGCATCATCTGCCGCACAGCCCCATCGACAATCTGGTGGCGGGTGCCCTGGCTGCGGGTTGCCTCGTGCTGAGAATCGACCTGGCTGCTACGCGCAACAAGGACGAGATGCTCACGGCCGTCGGCCGTGCCATGCGCTTTCCCGAATGGTTCGGCCACAACTGGGATGCCCTGACGGACTGCCTGCTCGACATGGGCTGGTTGCCGGCCACCGGATACGTGGTCATCCTCGAGCATTGCGACGGCATCCACGGCCGCGCCGAGAGCGACTTCGTCAAGTTGATGCAGATCTTCCAGGAAGCCGCTGCCACCTGGCGCGAGGATGACGTCCCGTTCTGGTGCCTGGTCGACATGCAGGCCGACGGCATCGCCTGGCTGCCCACGGTCGCTCAACCCGGTAAATGAGCTACAAGAAGCCGGTCTCCGTGCTGGTGGTGATCCATACCCCGACGCTGGATGTGCTGTTGCTCGAACGCGCCCGTCACCCCGGCTTCTGGCAATCGGTCACCGGTAGCCAGGAAGGCGACGAAGCTTTGCTGGAAACGGCGCGGCGCGAAGTGGTCGAAGAAACGGGCATCGCGGCTGACGCGGAGCAGTTCGTCGACTGGCAACTGACCAACCGCTACGAGATTTTCGCCGAATGGCGGCATCGCTACGCGCCCGGCGTCACAGAGAACACGGAACACGTTTTCAGTCTGTGCGTGCCCGAACCGTGCCCGATCCTGCTCGCTGCGGATGAGCATCTTGCGTATCGCTGGCTGCCCTGGCAGGAGGCCGCCGCCGCCTGCTTTTCATGGACCAACCGCGATGCGATTCTTGCGCTCCCGGAGCGGCTCGGCGCGGCATCTTTCTGCCCTTGAAATTTCTCCAGCGGTACTCATGTATCTGGTGAGGCCTGTTTCCGGCCGCAACCGCAAACTGAAAGGAGAATGAAATGAGCAGCTTGATCCGTCGCGATCCTCTCGATGACTTGTTCCGTGGATTTTTCGTGCGTCCGGTCGAATACGGCCCGCAGTCCGAGGCACCCTCCGTCAAGATCGACGTCAAGGAGCAGGAGAACGGTTATCTGGTACATGCCGAGATTCCGGGCGTGAAAAAGGACGACATTCACGTCGCCATCGACGGCGCCATCGTCTCGATCAGCGCCGAACGACGCGAGGAAAAGGATGTCAAGGATGGCGAACGCGTGTTGCGCACCGAGCGCTATTTCGGCAAGGTTTCGCGCAGCTTCCAGTTGGCGCAGGAGATCGATGAAGCGCAGGTGACCGCCAAATACACTGACGGCGTGCTGGAACTTTCACTGCCGAAAAAAGCCGCAACCCAGGCGCGCAGAATCACCATCCAGTAAAGGACAAGAGTTCCGCAGGACGCACCGCGCTGGCGCTGACGCTACGCCGATTGCAGTTCTTCCCGGTCGGCGCGGCAGCGCCGGAAAAGCTATCCCTTGCGGACGGGTTCGCTGCCGGTAGAATGGGCGAAGTTACCACTTGCTCTCGCCGACACCCATGAACGAAAAGCTCGCTCCCGCTGCCAAGGCCGGCGTCCTGGCTGAAGCCCTGCCCTACATCAAGCGCTTTCATGGCAAGACCATCGTCGTCAAGTACGGCGGCAACGCCATGACCGAGGAGCACCTCAAGCAGTGCTTCGCGCGCGACGTGGTGCTGCTCAAGCTGGTCGGCATGAACCCGGTCGTCGTGCATGGCGGCGGCCCGCAGATCGAAAACCTGCTGGCACGCGTCGGCAAAAAGGGCGAATTCGTCCAGGGCATGCGCGTCACCGATGCCGAAACCATGGACCTGGTGGAGATGGTGCTCGGCGGCCAGGTCAACAAGGAAATCGTCAACCTCATCAACCAGCATGGCGGCAAGGCCGTCGGCCTGACCGGCAAGGACGGCAACTTCATCCGCGCCAAGAAACTGCTGATGGAAAACAAGGATGCGCCGGGCGACCTGATCGACATCGGCCAGGTCGGCGACATCATTTCCATCGACCCCAGCCTGATCGCGCTGCTCGATACCGGCGACTTCATCCCCGTCATCGCGCCGATCGGTGTCGGCAGCGAAGGCGAAACCTACAACATCAATGCC
>CAIZKA010000489.1 GCA_903933395.1 uncultured beta proteobacterium
CGTGACGGCGCTCACCCCCGGCGGCGGCTATGCGGAGTATTGCCTGGCGCCGGCGAGCCACGCGCTGCCCATCCCTGCGGGCATGGACTTCGCCACGGCGGCGGCGCTGCCGGAGACCTGGTTCACCGTCTGGGCCAACCTGGTCGACCTCGGCCGCCTGAAAAAGGGTGAACGCCTGCTGGTGCATGGCGGCTCGAGCGGCATCGGCCTCGTCGCCATCCAGTTGGCGAAGCACCTGGGCGTGGAGTGCTTCGTCACCGCCGGCAGCGAGGAGAAGGCCGCCTTCTGCCGCGAGGCCGGCGCGGCGCAGGCCATCAATTACCGCACGACCGACTTCGCCGACGAAGTGAAGCGCATCACCAGCGGCACCGGCGTGGACGTGATCCTCGACATGGTCGGTGCGCCTTACCTGCAGCGCAACCTCGCCAGCCTGCGCCGCGACGGGCGGCTGGTGCTGGTGGCCTTCCTCGAAGGCAGCAGGGGCGAGGCCGACCTGATGCCGGTGATGATCAAGCGCCTGACGATCACCGGCTCGACGATGCGCCCGCGCACCCTCGCCGAGAAGGCGGCGATCCGCGACGCGCTGGCCGCCAGCATCTGGCCGGCGCTGGCGCGCGGCGAACTGCTGCCGCACCTCTTCGCGCGCTTCCCGCTGGCGCAGGCGGCGGAGGCGCACCGGCTGATGGAATCCAGCAGGCATATCGGCAAGATCGTGCTGGAAGTGAGGCCGGAGTGATGTACCCAAAGGCCTGGACCCCGGCCCCGGATCGTGGGCCGGGATGACGTTCTTTCGCCGGGGTGACGAAAATTGTCGCCGTTTGTGGTATTGTCCGATAATGACCACTTTGAGCACTTAAATGACCACTACCGCCGTCAGCGTCACGGAGTTCAAGGCGCATTGCCTGGACGTGATCCGCCAGGTCGAACAGGAAGGCACCGCCGTCGACCTGACGCGCCACGGCAGGGTGGTGGCGCGCCTGGTGCCGACGCCGCAAGGGACGCAGGGCGTTGCTCCCTGGTTGCGCCTGCGCGGCCGTGGTCAGCTCATCGGCGCACCGGAGGCCGGCGTGCTCGACAATTCCGACTTCGACGCCTTGCGCTGACGCGCACCGGCAATGCCTTCGGTTCTGCTCGATACCCACGTCTGGCTTTGGTGGCTGTTGGGCCAGCCCGAGTTGTCCGCCGCGGAACGCGATGCGCTGGACGTACTTGCGGCGGCCGGCACGCCACCGGCGATTTCCGCCATCAGTCTGTGGGAGGCTCAGATGCTCGCCAGCAAGGGACGTTTGAAACTCGACGCCCCCCTGACCCATTGGCTGCCGGCCGCCGCCGCCCCCGACACCGTCACGACGCTGCCCCTCGACGCCGGCATCATCCTGGCGCTGGACGCCCTGCCCACCGGATTTCATGGCGATCCGGCGGATCGAATCATCGTCGCCACGGCGCGCGCACATGGCCTGCCGCTGGCCACCCGCGACAGCAACATCCGCCGATCCAGAACCGTGAAGCTGTGGAAACCCTGAGGATGCTGCCGTGAAGCTTGCCATCGACGTGGTGTCCGACGTGGTCTGCCCCTGGTGCTTCATCGGCAAGCGCCACCTCGACCGCGCGCTGGAGCTGTGGCGCGAAGAACAGCCCGCTTGCGCGGTGACGGTCCGCTGGCGGCCCTTCTTCCTCAACCCGGACACGCCGGCGGCCGGCGAGCCCTACCGGCCCTTCCTGGAGAAGAAGTTCGGCGGGGCGAAACAGGTGGAGGAACTCTGGCAGCGCGTCGGCGAGGCGGGCCGCCGCGCCGGCATCGAATTCGCCTTCGAAAAGATCGAACTGCGCGCCAATACGCTCGATGCCCACCGGCTGATCCACCATGCGCAGGCGATAGTCGGCGCTGACGCTACGGTGACTGAAAGGCTGGTC
>CAIZKA010000490.1 GCA_903933395.1 uncultured beta proteobacterium
GACGGCACCATGGCGCGGCTGCCGGACCTTTTGGAATTCGCCGCCGAACACAAACTGAAGATCGGCACCATCCGCGACCTGATCCACCACCGCTCGGAAACCGAAAAACTCATCGAGTGTGTCGCCGACAAGCTGGTCGAATGCGCCCAGGGCCGGTTCAGGCTGCGCGCCTTTGCCGATCGCAGCAGCGGCGACGTGCATCTGGCTCTGTCGCGCGGCGAGATTTCCGTCGCGGAAGAAACCCTGGTGCGCGTCCATGAGGCCGTATGCGTGCTGGATTTTCTCGACCACAGCAGCCGCGGCCACACCTACAGCGTCGATTTCGCCCTGCGCAAGATCGTTGAAGAGGGACGCGGGGTGCTGGTGCTGCTGCATCGGGCGGAAACCGGCAACGCCCTGCTCGCGGCGCTGAAGAACGAGCGCACGGAGCGCCCGGCAATTACCTGGGATCCGCGCATCTACGGCATCGGCGCACAGATACTGCGCGAGCTCGGCGTCGGCCGGATGCGCCTGATGTCCAGCCCGCGCAAGATGCCGAGCATGGCCGGCTTCGGCCTCGAAATCACCGGCTACTTCACGCCGGCGGGAGAGAAGACAACATGAGCGTTCGCGAACTCGAACCCAAGCTCGCCGGCACTGGCCTGCGGATCGGCGTGGCGCAGGCCCGCTTCAACCAGGACATCGGCGAGGGCTTGCGCTCGGGATGCCTGGCCGAACTGGCGCGCCTGGGCGTTGCCGATGCCGATGTCACTTACGCAACGGTGCCCGGTGCGCTGGAACTGTCGCTGACCCTGCAGGCCATGGCGCAAAGCGGCCGCTTCGACGCACTGGTGGCGCTGGGTGCCGTGATCCGCGGCGAGACCTACCATTTCGAGGTCGTTTCCAACGAATCCGCTCGCGGCATCACCGACGTGCAGCTCAACACCGGGATTCCGATCGCGAACGCGGTGCTGACCACCGAAAGCGACGACCAGGCGCTGGCGCGCATGGTGCAAAAAGGTACGGAGGCGGCACAGGCGGCCATCGAAATGGCGAACCTTCTGAAAGCGCTGAAGTAATGGCCGACAGCGAATCGCCGCCGGGCCGCCCCAAGGCGGTGCCCGACTCCCTGGGAGCGGGCGCAGCCCAAGGGCGGGAGAAGGGTCGCAGGTCGTCCAATCCGCGGCGGCGCGCCCGCGAGTTCGTCATCCAGGGCCTTTAC
Organism: uncultured beta proteobacterium; assembly: GCA_903933395.1. Taxonomy (GTDB): domain Bacteria; phylum Pseudomonadota; class Gammaproteobacteria; order Burkholderiales; family Rhodocyclaceae; genus Sulfuritalea. The sequence goes on from CAIZKA010000490.1 coordinate 1,202, forward strand.
CAATGGCAGGTCGGCGACCAGGACGAAGCGGCGATCCAGGTCCAGGCCGAAGGCGTGGCCGGTTTCGACAAGGCCGACAGCCAGCTCTACACCACCTTGCTCAGCGAAGCTCGGCAGCAGGCCGAGCCGCTCAAGGCCGACCTGGCACCGTACATCGACCGCAGCTGGGACGAAGTCTCGCCCATCGAGCGCTGCATCCTGCTGCTGGGCGCCTGCGAACTCAAGCTGCATCCGGAAACACCGTACCGCGTGATCATCAACGAAGCCATCGAACTGGCCAAGACCTACGGCGGCACCGACGGCCACAAGTTCGTCAATGGCGTGCTGGACAAACTGGCTGCGGTACTGCGACCAGACGAAACAAGAACCCGTTAGCCACAGAGGACACAGAGAAAACCTCCTTGCTTCTCCTCTGTGATCTCTGTGTCCTCTGTGGCAAAAAAGGTTTTCATGCCTTCCGAATTCGCGCTGATCGACCGATACTTCAAGCGGCCCACCCGCCACACGCTGCTCGGCGTCGGCGACGACGGCGCGCTGATCGCGCCGACACCCGGCCGGGAGCTGGTCGTCTCCACCGACATGCTGGTCGAGGGCACGCATTTCCTCGCCGACACCGGCGCGGAGGCGCTGGGCTGGAAGTGCCTCGCGGTGAATATCTCGGACATGGCGGCGATGGGTGCGCAGCCACGCTGGGCAACGCTCGGCATCACCGTACCGCCAGCGCCGACCTTTGAATGGCTGGATGATTTCGCCCGTGGCTTCTTTGCCTGCGCCGACGAGTTCGGCGTGGACCTGATCGGCGGCGACACCACGCGCGGGCCGCGCGCCATCTGCGTCACGATTCTCGGCGAGGTCGCCGCCGGGCGCGCTCTGCGCCGCTCGGGTGCCGGGACCGGCGATTCGATCTGGATTTCGGGCCGCCCGGGACGTGCAGCGCTGGGACTGGCTCACCTGCAGGGACGCACAGTCCTGCGCGAGCCGCAGCTCGCGGACTGCCTCGCCGCGCTGCATCGCCCGCAGCCGCGGGTCGAGCTGGGCCTGGCCTTGTCGGGACTGGCAACAGCCGCGATCGATGTCTCCGACGGACTGCTCGCCGATCTCGGCCACATCCTCGAGCAGTCGGCCGTCGCCGCGCGGCTGCAGATCCCGCAGTTGCCCGCCGCGGGACTCGAGCGCGATTGCCTATTGGCGGGGGGCGACGACTACGAACTGCTGTTCACCGCCGCTGCCGCGTCGACCGCCGCCATCTCGGCTCTGGCCGCTGAACTCCAGCTGCCGCTGACCTGCATCGGCGAGATCGTCAGCGGGCCGGCCGGCCGACTCGTCCTCTGCGACGCCGATGGCCGGGACATCACGCCCGCCCGGCGCGGCTTCGATCACTTTGGATAATGTCGAAGTTGACCCCGCCACCCCTGAAATTCCTGCTCCACCACCCGGCGCATTTCATCGCCTGCGGCATGGGCA
>CAIZKA010000491.1 GCA_903933395.1 uncultured beta proteobacterium
CCGTTGGCCTTGTGGCACTCGATGCACTCCTTCTCGTACATCGCCTTGCCGTCGGCGATCTGCTTGGCGGCGTCGGGGCCTTCGTACTTGCCATGATCCACCGGAATGCACAGGCTCTCGATGTAGGCCGAGACATGGGCCAGTTCCTGCGCGTCGGTCAGTTCCTTGGCAAACGGGTACATGGTCGGGTTGTCGCGCAGACCGGCGCGGATGTCAGCCATCTGCTTGATCAGCACTGTCGTGTGCTGGCCCGCCAGCTGCGGGAAGGTGCCGTCGGGACGGCCTGCGCCTGAAGGCAGGTGGCAGGCGCCGCAGACCTCGTAGCCCTCCTTGCCCAACTTGGCAACGCCCTTGAGCTTCAGAGCTTCAATCTTCTCGCCCTCCTGGGCATTCCATTTGTAGTCCTTGGACTCGATGCCGGCCTTCTTGTCGGCCGGCGGTGCCGCCAGCGCAAACGCGGGAATCAGCGCCATCGAGAGCGCCAGTGTCAGTGCCTTGTACATGTTTGTTTCCTCATCAGTGTGTAATGGCTTTCGCGATGATCGCATATTAGAACATCAGAGATCATTGATATTCATCAATTCGCCAGCCTTGCCCTACGCGGCAAATCGAGCCTGCTATTTTATCTCGGAGAGGTACTTCGCCAGTTGCTTGATTTCCTCATCGGTGACCAGATGCATGACCCCCTTCATTGCCGCGGAGTTCCCGTTGGCACGCGCACCGCTCTTGATGTCCTGCATCTGCTTCTCGGCGTACTTGGCGTTCTGTCCGGCCAGCTTGGGGTATTCGGGCGTCAGCGGCTTCTTGGCATCCTTGCCGTGGCAGGCGATGCAGGTTTTTTCCATATACAGCGCCTTGCCGTCTGCCAGAGCGGGTGCGGAGAAGGAAACGGCGGCGATGGCGACGCCTGCGGCGAGAGTCATTTGATACTTCATGGGTATTCCCTTTCTAAAAGAAAACGGGGGGCAGAGTATATCTGCCCCCCGGAACTTGCCTTGATCTAACTCAGCTTACTTGACCTTCTTGGCACCATTCTGCTCAAGGTAGGTCTTGGCGCGCAAACCGAGGTCGGCGGTCTTGACCTGGTATTGCCAGATCTGCTCGGCCCAGAGGTTGGCATTTTCCCAATCCTTCTTGGCGGCAAAGCCTTCATGCTTTTCCTTCAGACCCTTGGTCTTGCCCAGTTGGTCGAATGCATCTTCAACCATGGCCACGACATCCGGGAAGTCCTTGTAGTTGACACTGGTGATGTAGGCCACGACGGAGTCGATGATCGCCTGGGTATCCACCACCTTCTTTACGGTCGCCTTGTAGTCCGCTTCCGTGTAGTTGCCCTTGGCGAGCGTCAGCTTGGTCGGCTTCCAGCCCTTCGGCTTGACCAGCAGGTAACCCATCATCTCCAGGTGCAGGGCGGAACAGAACTCCGTGCAATAGTAGGGATAGACACCTTCCTTATCGGCCTTGAACTTGACCGCAACCGTCTTGCCCGGCTCGACCGACGCATGCACGTTGTAGGTCGATACCGTGAAGCCGTGGGTCTCGTCCTGCGCACGCTCGAGGTTGGTCAGGTTGATTGTCACTTCGTCGCCGACATCCACTTCGATGGTTTCCGGCGTGATGTGCGAACGGATCAAGGTAGCAAACACTTCAACCTTGTTGCCCTTCTTGACGGTCTTCTCTTCACCGGCACGAACGGCGCCCGGATGCGGCTTGTCGGTACGGCTGTCGGTGCCAACCTTGTAGCGCACGGCGGGTTTCAGCTTCTTCGCATCGATGGCCACCACGTAGTGCGGCTCGCCCAGCGGCAGAGGCATGTCATACAGCAACTGCATCTTGTCGCCGCTGATGTCGATCAGCTGATGGCTTTGCGGCTGCAGCGGGCCAACCGGCACGAAACGATCGATGGAAAGCTTGTTCAACGCAACCAGGTACTTGCCGGCCGGCTTGGTCGAATCGCCCTCCATGGTCATCAGGTGGCCGATGTTGTAGTGCACACTGATCTTGTCCAGCACCTTGCCTTCGCAGTAGTTCCACTTGGCAACTTGCGAATCCACATACAGCGAGGTGTAGGCGATGCAGGCCTTGCTGTCATACTGGGTATGCAAGGGGCCGAGGCCCAGCGACACCTGCGTATGCAACGCATCCTTCATGCCGATCACCGGGATGCCATAGGCGTCCTTGGACTCGAACTTGCCGGCCTTGATGGCAGCCTGGATCTTCTCGAAGCTATACACCGAGACGTGCGTGTCGAGCTTGCCGGCGACGACGATGAGCTTGCCGTCCGGGGACACGTCAACACCGTGCGGGCTCTTCGGCTCGGGGATCAGGTACAGCAGACCTTCCTTGATCGCCGTTTCCATCATGATCACGTCGTGGCCGTTGATCTTCTTGGCTTTGCCGGCCTTGACGACTTCGGCGGCCTTCTTCCAGTTGATCACGTGCAGATAGTCGGTGTCCTTGGCGGAGCAACCGGCTTCATACGGCGGACGGCCCTTCTCGATGCCGCCGACGTAACGCTCGGAACAGAAGGAGTTGGTGAACGACCAGCCCTCGGACGGACCCTTGCCGGCATCCGACAGATCCTGCCAGTAGGGCGGCAGTTCGAGTGAGAAGGAATCCTTCGTCACGATGCGGCCTTCCTTGCGGTCGAACTTCCAGTAGGTGACGCCGCCGCGATACTTCTCGTTCATTTCCTCGAGCGGATAGAACTTCTTGTTCTCCAGCGGCGTTGGGTACTGGGCGGCCTCGATCACGTACTCGGTATTGGTGGTGACGAACGCACCGCCATGCTCGGACTTGAAAATCGGATTGACGACGATCTGCTTGGTTTCGAAATCGCGGAGGTCGATCACGGCGAGGCGCGGATTGGCCTTGTCGTTGATGAAAAGGAACTGGCCGTCATACTCGCCATTGGTTTCGGAGATAGCCGGGTGGTGGGTGTCGCCCCAGGTGATGTCCTTGCCGTCGATACGCCCGCCGGACAGTACCTTCTTCGAGCTTTCGTCGAAGCCATAGCCCTGCCAGGGTTCCGGCGTGAACACGCCGATGTACTTGAGGATGCGCATCGAGGGAACGCCGTAGACGATGACCTGACCCGACTGACCACCCGAACTGAAGGCGACAAACTCGTCGCGCTTGCCGGTTGGCACGTAGGTCTTGGCCGCGGCCAGCAGATCCTGCTGGCTCAAACCGCGCGCTTTCAGCACATCGGCCAGGTTGTCGGCCGACCAGGCTGCGGTCGCCGCCAGCCCCATGCCGGCTGCCAGCAGCAGCGAGGTGGCTTGCTTGTTAAACTGCTTCATGTTTGTCACTCCCATTTCGGTTGATCCCGCGTTAGCACAGATTGCGATGCGCCCTTACTGCCCGATCGTCGCCGCGACACCTCGTCGCTGCGACAATATGCCGCACATGTTACCGCCAAATATGGCCGCCGAGGCTTGACCTAGATCAAATGTTGCTACGCATCAACTCGCCCAATACAGCCATAACGCGCCATGGAGAAGCCCGGTCGTGAAGTTCAGCAAATCCCATCTCCTGAATCTGGCGATGATCGTCGCCCTGATCGCTACAGCCGTCGTCGGCCACCACTTCTCGCCGTTGCTGCTGCCGAAGGCGGACGTAACGGGCGCGGCTGACCCGGGGTGTGATTTGCAGCGCCGGGCATGCGCGGCGACCTTGCCGCAAGGGCACATGAAGCTTTCCATCACGCCGCGGCCGATACCCTTTCTGCAACCCTTGCGAGTCGAAGTGACGGTCAGTGGGATCGAGGCGAGAAAGGTCGAAGTCGACTTTGCCGGCGAGAGCATGAGCATGGGCTACAACCGGAGCGAACTGACCGCGTCCGGCAGTGGACGCTATGGCGGCGAAACCTCTCTGCCCGTCTGCGTTTCAGGGGGCATGACCTGGGTGGCGACGGTCATCATCGAAACCGACCGGCAGCGGATTGCAGTGCCCTTCCGCTTCGACGTGGGGCACTGACCCTTCATTCGCACTACTGCTTTGCCGGCCGCTTCAGCAACTTGCGCTGCAAGGTGCGGCGGTGCATGTTGAGTGCCCTCGCCGTGGACGATATGTTGCCCTTGTGTTCGCGCAAGACGCGCTGGATGTGTTCCCACTCCATGCGATCCACCGACATCGGCACCTGCGAGATGGCCGCTGCCGTGCTGGCCTCGGGCAAGCTTTCATCGGCCTGAAGCGTATGGCCGAATGCCCGCAGCAGCGTGTCCACATCCACCGGTTTGGCCAGGTACTGCACGGCGCCCAGCTTGATCGCATCGACCGCCGTGGTGATGCTGGCGTAGCCGGTCAGAACGACAATCCGGCACTCGGCACTGATCTCCCGCAAGCGCGGAATCAAGGTCAGCCCCGACGCACCGTCGAGATTCAGGTCCAGCACCACCCAGTCCGGCGCGGATGCCTGCGCCAGGCCGAGCGCAGCGGGTACGCTTTTCGCTGCTTGCGCCGCATAGCCGCGCCGCTTCAATGCACGCAACAGCGTAGCGCTGAAGGTGTCGTCGTCCTCGATGATCAATATGCTTTCGTTCATTTCGTCCCCGCTTCCCTTCATATCCCGCTTTGGCGTGCGATCGGCAATTCGATGCTGACCCGACCTCCGCCGCCCGGAGGATTGTCCAGCACGATTCGGCCTCCAAATCGCTCGATCGACGAAAACGCCAGCAGCAGCCCGATGCCGGCACCGCCGTTACTCGCCGCCATCGGCACCCTCCCTGCCCGCGCCAGCACGTGGTCCGCAAACCCCGGACCGTCGTCGGTGATGACGATGCGCAGCCGATCTTCGTCGCAGGCGAGCGCGATGCCGATTTCCCCGGTCCCGGCGTCCGCGGCGTTGTTGAGCAGGTTCAGCAAGGCCTGCTCCAGCGTCACATCGGTCACAATTTGCGGCGCGCTTGCGGCTTGCTCAAGCGTCAGCCTGCTGCTCGCCCGGGGCCGCATGGCGTGCCAGCGTGAACGAATCGCTTGCAGCCAGAGGCCGGCATCCTGTGCCTGAAGCTGCTCCGGACGCAAGCTACCCGTTCTCGCGGCGAGGCTGCTGATGATGCCCTTGCAGACGGACAGCTGTTTCTGCACAAGGATCAGGTCTTCGCGCGCCTCGCTCGACAGCCCGGCTTCCCGTTCCAATTCACCGACCAGCACCGCAATCGTTGCCAGCGGCGTACCCAGTTCATGCGCCGCGCCGGCGGCCAAAGCCCCAAGCGCCACCACGCGCTCGTCGCGCAAGGCCTGCTCGCGGGCGGCCGCCAGATGGCGGTCTCGCTCGCGGATCGACGCCGTCATGCGCGCCACGAACCACGCGATCATGGTCGCCGACACCACAAAGGTCAGCCACATGCCGGCCAGGTGCAGGCGCGCCGCGCGCTCGGCATCGCCCACCGACAGCGGCAGAAACTGCCACATCAGCAAGGAATAGATTCCGACAGCCAGCAGCGCAACGACAGCGGTAAACTTTCCGGGCAAAGACAA
>CAIZKA010000492.1 GCA_903933395.1 uncultured beta proteobacterium
AAATCTTCGACACAAGGACAAGAGCATGAAATTGGTAGTCGGTATTTCGGGGGCAAGCGGCGCCATCTACGGCATGAGGATTCTTGAGGTGCTGAGGGATGTCGGAGTCGAAACGCATCTGGTGATGTCGGATTCCGCCAAGCGCACGATCGTGTATGAGACCGACTACACGATCGACGCGGTCAAGAAACTGGCCACTTATGTGCACGACATCAACGACGTCGGCGCCTGCATTTCATCCGGCTCGTTCAGGCACGATGGCATGGTGATCGCTCCGTGCTCGATCAAGACACTTTCCGCGCTGGCGAATTCATTCAATACCAATCTGTTGATCCGCTCCGCCGACGTCACCCTGAAGGAGCGGCGCAAACTGGTCCTCATGATCCGCGAGACGCCGCTGCACTTGGGCCACCTGCGCCTGATGACGCAAGTAACCGAAATCGGCGCGGTGCTGGTACCGCCGCTGCCGGCCTTCTATCATCACCCGAAGACTCTCGACGACATCATCAATCAGTCGGTCAACAAGGCACTCGACCAATTCGACCTGGGCGTGGAACTCAACCTGTTCCAGCGCTGGACCGGGAATGAAGAACGCGAACGCGCCAAGTCGCAGTAATGTCGTAACGGGAACCGGATGAAAAGCCGGATCGAGATTGAATGACCGCGCAACATTGCAGCCAATGCGGCTCACGCATGAAGCTGGCCAGCGTCGGGGAACGGCAGCGCGAGCAGTGCCCGGCCTGCGGCTTCATCGCCTGGCGCAACCCGGCCCCGGTTGCCATGGCGGTAATAGAACATGAGCGGCAACTGGTATTGATTCGCCGCCGCGACGCGCCTCTCGCAAATTATTGGGCACCACCGGCAGGCTATGTCGAAACCGGCGAGTCACTGCCCGAGGCCGTCATACGCGAGGCGCGCGAGGAATGCGGCCTCGAAATTGTTCTGGATGAACTGGCCGGCGTGTACTCGCAGGCCGACGTCGACGTGCTGATTGTGGCGTATCGCGCCCATGCTATCGGCGGGCGCCTGGTTGCCGGCGACGACGCCAGCGATGTCGGCCTGTTTGCCGCCGGACGGATGCCGCATCAGCCGCCGCCACTCCAAGGCACGGCGACCGATCACTGGCTGCATCGGATAATCCTCGACCTGACGACATCATGGCGACAGGCAGCACATTGACCGGCAGAACCACCCCCACCCTCGCGCCGAGGCTGATCGACTACCTGAGTCCCGGCGCACCGGCGCTGATGCTCACCACGGGTGCCGACGGCTACGCCGGCTCGGCCTATACATGGGTCGTGGCGATGGATGACCGCCGGCTGCGCTTCGGCGTCGACCTCGGCAGTTCGTCCCTGGAAAACCTGCGGCGCAGCAGCCTTGTGTCGATCCAGATCATCGGCCCGGGTGACGTCAGCTTCCTGGTGAAGGGCGAGGCGCGTCCGGTCAAGGAACGCATCGACGCCGCGGCGCCCGCTTCGGTCATGCTTTGGGAAATGGACGTCGTCGCCGCCAAGGATCAGTCCTGGCCGGGGGTTGCCACCACGGCGCTGGCGTATGAATGGCCGGCGGCGCAGCGCGAGGCCATGCTCAAGATGGAACAGGCGGTCTACGCCGAAATGCGCGACTTTGCCCCGCCACCTCCAATCCAGACAACGCGAGCAGCCGGATAGCCGCCAGGGGGTCGCGGGAGCCCATCGACTTACTGATGGAGCACGAATCATTTGCCCTCCACCTAATAATTGTTTATGCTGC
>CAIZKA010000493.1 GCA_903933395.1 uncultured beta proteobacterium
CTGAAAGCCGATCACGGTCCAGTCCTTGCCCGCAAAGCGGCCGCTGCTACCGAGCGGAATCAGCGGCTCGATGCGCGTTGCCGCGGCGGCCTTGGCCAGAACGCGCAGGCTTTCATTGTCGGGTTCGAGCACGCTGAGGCAGGACGGACAGGCGACGCTTTGCACCGCCTTGTCGTGCAGCGTGATGGCGCCGCCGCAACTCGGGCATTGCAGCGCCTTGACCTTGCCGGCAGGCTTTGCGGTGGATGTCTCGCCGCGCAGGTTGGCAAACTTGAAGGCGGTGAAGGGCAGCGATTCGCCGACGAAGAACAGCGGCGGCGTTTCCGAGTAGTCGATGCTGGCGAAGGCCGCTTCGCCCTCACCCGTGGTGCGCAGGTCGACCAACTGCGCCGGATAGCCCGCGCCGAAGGCGAAGGGCAGTTCGCCCTCGCCGGCGATGCATAGGGCTTCTTCGAGGTCGGTGACGACGAAATCCTGACCGGCCAGCGTCAGCTCGTCATTTGGCATGAGCTTGGCGAATTCGGGCAGTGTCGCGCCCGGCGGCTTGAGAAAGGTAATCAGATACTCGCCGTTGGCATCCGACAGCCAGCCGCCGCGCATGTCGTCGAACAGGATGTGCCATTCGTTCCAGACGCCCGCCGCGTAGCGCAACTGGATGCGTCCGATCACCGCGAAATGCACGCCCTTGTACTGGCCTTCGGTGCCGATGCGGATCGGCGACGCATCCTCGATGAGGTCGGCCATGCGGCCGAGGTTTTCGAGGTTGCCGCCATGGCGCACCAGCGTGCTGCGACAGAACTCGCAGACCCCGTGAAACGAGGCCGACGACTTGAATACGACCGGTGCGCCGCAGGTTGGACAGTTGGCGCTGAAGGGCATGGCCCGAGTCCTGGAAGGCGGGGTTTAGGCGGGTGTCAGCCGAGCTTCTTCAGCAGCTCCGCTTTCTTCGCATCGAACTCGGCTTGCGTCAGGATGCCCTTGCCCACCAGTCCGTGCAGCTTTTCGATCGAGGCCACGACCTCGTCGGCCGAAACAGGAGCAGCGGCGGGTGCAGAAGTCGGCGCTGGCGATACGGCGGCCGGATTCAGCGCCTGACCCATCGCGCCGGCAATCTGCTGGCCCATGCCGAAGCCGACACCCATGCCGGCACCCAAGCCCGCGAGGCCGCCTTCGTTCTGCGCTGCCAGGGGGATTGCCTCGGCGGTCTGGAACTGCGTGTAGGCCTGCATGCCGCCCATCATGTTCACGCCGATGCGCTTGTCGAGCATGGCCTGCAACTCTTCGGGCAGCGAGATGTTCTGCACGTTGAGGCTGTCGAGGGAGAGGCCGTAGCTTTGGAACAGCGGGTCCATCTTGGCTTTCAGTGCGTTGCCGAACTCGACCTGGTTCGAAGCCATGTCGATGAAGGGCACGCCGGATTCGCCGAAGATGTCGGAGATGTGGCCGACGATGGTGTTGCGCAACTGGCCTTCGAGGTCTTCCGTACCGTAGCGCTCCGTGGTGCCGGACAGCGTGGTGTGGAAGGCCTTGGGGTCGGTCAGGTGGAAGGCGTAAATGCCGAAGGCGCGCAGCCGTACCATGCCGAAATCC
>CAIZKA010000494.1 GCA_903933395.1 uncultured beta proteobacterium
CACCAAGAAGAAACCGGCGCCTGCGCCTGCTGCGCAGGTTGCGGAAAATCCGGCGGCGCACATGCATGTACATTGGGCCTACGAAGGCGCGGGCGCCCCCGCCAACTGGGGCAAGTTGCGCAACGAGTATGCGACCTGCGGCACGGGTCAGCGCCAGTCGCCGATCGACATCCGCGAAGGCATCAAGGTCAGCCTCGAAACCATCCGCTTCGAGTACAAATCGACGCAATTCCGCATCGTCGACAACGGCCACACGCTGCAGGTCAGTGTCGGCGAGGGCATGGCCATGCATGTCATGGGCAAGCGCTATGAACTGATCCAGTTCCATTTCCATCGCCCGGCGGAAGAGCGCGTCAACGGCAAGGTCTACGACATGGTGGTGCATCTGGTGCACAAGAACGATGAGGGACAGTTGGCCGTCATCGCCGTGCTGCTCGAAAAGGGCAGCGAGCATCCCCTGATCCAGACCCTGTGGAACAACATGCCGCTGGAAAAGGATATGGAAGTGACTCCGGCGGAGGCGATCGACCTCATGAAACTGCTGCCGGAAATTCGCAGCTACTGGACCTACATGGGCTCACTGACCACGCCGCCCTGTACCGAAGGCGTGCTGTGGATGGTGATGAAGCAGCCTCTGCAGGTATCTCCCGACCAGATCGCGATCTTCTCGCGGCTCTATCGCAACAACGCACGGCCCGTGCAGCCGCCGAACGGGCGCCTGATCAAGGAATCGCGTTAACGCTCACGGTACCGAGCACCACCCACAGAAGATGAAACACGCGAAGGGCAAATTGAAGGCCCGCCCCTCCCATCCGCCCACGGCCGGCTTTGCACAGCCGGCCGGCTACGGCGGCGCAAAGCAGTGCTTTGCGAAACCCCGCCTCCGCCCCCTCTCGGGGAGGCTTCTGATTTGCTCGCTTCGCTCGACTATCACCCGCCGCTCCGAACGGGTTGTTTCACAGTAAGCCGTCTACCGCGCATAGCCGATGGCCTTGAGGCCATCGAAGATTTTCTTCGACAATAGCGCGTGGCCCGCGACATTCGGGTGCAGTTGATCCGCCTTGAGGTCGGTATTCGAGAGGACTTCCGGCAGTGCGTCCTCGATCAGCGGCACGTGGTGCTCCTTGGCTACCTTCTGATAGAAATCCGCTGCCGACAGATTGTTGAACACCGCACCGGCGATGCTCGGTTTCGGCGTCGCCAGCAGTACCGCCTTCGCACCGCGCGCCTTGACCAGTGTGAGCATTTGTCCCAGGTTGGCGACGGTCTGTCCTTGCGGCAGCCGCCGCAGCATGTCGTTGCCGCCGAGGGTCACCAGCACCAATTGCGGATTGTGTTCCTCGAGCAATGCCGGCAGGCGCTGCAGCGCGCCGGCGCTGGTGTCGCCACTGACGCCGGCATTGATCACGATCCATCCGCTGCGTTGGCCCAGCAGGGCCGGCCAGGCTTGCTCAAGCGTGACCCCGTGCGGCGCGGTCAGGCTGTCGCCCAGCGCCAGAACTTTTGTACCCGCGGGCAGGGCGACTTGTTTAGGCTGGCTGCAGGCGGCGACCAGCAGGGCGGCCAGCACCAGGGCGGCGCGACCGAGGGCAACGGAACTGCTCATCAACGCCTACGACTGGCCGAACACTTCGTTCAACTGCCGCGCCACGCGGATGAAGGTGGTGCGTTTCGAGAGTTCCCTGAGCTTGTGGGCGCCGACATAGGTGCAGGCCGAACGTACTCCGCCGAGAATCTCGAGCAGGGTGTCTTCGACCGGCCCGCGGTAGTCGAGCAGTACCTCCTTGCCCTCCGAGGCGCGGTAGTTGGCGACGCCTCCGGCATGCTTGTCCATAGCCGTGCGCGAGCTCATGCCGTAGAAGCGCACTTTGCGCACGCCGTCCTGCTCGGTAACTTCGCCCATGCATTCGTCGTGCCCGGCCAGCATGCCGCCGAGCATGATGAAATCGGCGCCGCCGCCGAAGGCCTTGGCCAGGTCGCCCGGCGAGGTGCAGCCGCCATCGGCGCAGATCAGGCCGCCCAGGCCGTGCGCGGCGTCGGCGCATTCGATGATGGCCGAAAGCTGCGGATAGCCGATGCCGGTCATC
>CAIZKA010000495.1 GCA_903933395.1 uncultured beta proteobacterium
AGTATGGCCCAGGAGTCTCCGGCTTCGACCCGCCAATCGAGGTGGCGGCAGACACTATGGCCGCCGATGCTGACCTCCAGCTGCTTTGCTTCGAGCAACGGGGTATTCATGGTCGCTTCACCGCCGCTCATCCGGCTGGCGCCCGAGCAGGAACAGAAACACCGGTACGCCGAGCAGCGCGGTCAGCACGCCGACGGGCAGTTGCTGCGGGGCGATCACGGTGCGCGCCAGGGTGTCGGCCAGCAGCAGCAGGCTGCCGCCGAAGAGTGCGGCAGCCGGCAGCAGCAGGCGCTGGTCGTTGCCCCAGCCCAGCCTGATCATCGCCAGCCGCACCAGATGCGGTACCACCAGGCCGATGAAGCCGATGCTTCCCGCCGTGGTGACGGCAACGGCGGTGAGCAGCGACGCCAGCACATAGATCCCGAGCTTGATGCGGTCGACCGATACGCCAAGCGCCCGGGCGAGGGTGTCGCCGCGCGACATGAGATTCAGCTCGCGGGAAAAGGGCAGCATGACAAGCAGTCCGAGTGCCAGCATGGCCAGGGCCGGCCAGGGGCTGCTGGAATGTCCCAGGTCGCCCATGAGCCAGAACAGCATGCCGCGCAGTTCCTCCTCGGGTGCAATCGTCATGATCAGCGCCACTACCGCGCCGCAGCCCGACGCGACGATGACCCCGGTCAGCAGCAGGCGGGTGCGGGTCCAGCTGGCGTCGCCGTGGGCCAGGCCGAAGACCACCAGCATCGCGGCGAAGGCACCGGCGAAGGCGGACAGGTTGACGAAGGCCAGCGCCAGCCCGGCGAGCATGGCCGACAGGGCGCCGACCGCCGCCCCGCCCGAAATGCCCAGCACGTAGGGATCGGCCAGCGGATTGCGCAGCAGCACCTGCATCAAGGCACCGGCCAGCGCCAGCAGGCCGCCGCAGGCGAAGGCTGCCAGCGCACGGGGCAGGCGCAGGCCGCGGATGACCTCGACCGCGAGTCCGTCGCCGCTGCCGCCGATGGCACGGATGACATCACCGGGCGAGACCGTCAGGGTGCCCGCCGCCAGCGCCGTGAACAGGCTCAGCAATGCCAGCCCGACCAGGGCGGCAAGGACAAACAGGGCGCGGCGGCGGGTAGGCATGGGGACTAAAAATCGAGGCGTCCGGAAACGAAGAGGCTGCGAGGATCGGTCGGGTAGTAGTAGGTATCGCTGAAGAAGGCGGAGTACCCGGCGGTCGACGCATATTTCTTGTCCAGCGCGTTGATCAGCTTGGCCGTGACTTTCCAGGGCTTGAGGTTCCACACGGCTTGCAGGTCGAGTGTCGTGTAGCCGGAAAGCATGCCCTGGGTATTGGCGAAGTCCCCGCCGTAACGACGCTCGCCGACGTAGCGGGCGGCGGCGGAATAGCTGCCGTTGCTGCCGGCATTCCACGTCAGCTGGGCGCTGGCCAGGTTGCGCGGGACAAGGGGGATGGCATTGCCGGAGTACACGCCATCGCGGAAAAAGGCGTCGGTATAGGCATAGGACAGCCTGGCCTGCAGGCTTTCGGCAATCTTCCAGTCAGCTTCCAGCTCCCCACCTTTGCGGCGCGTCTTCGGGAAGTTGGTATTGGCGCCGAGGGCGTCGTCGAATCCGATTTCGTCGTCCAGGTCCAGTTGGAAAACAGAGGCGCGGATAGTTGCCGGGCCGACCGCGATGCTGCCGCCGATCTCGTTGGTCGTGCCGTGTTGCGGCTTGAGGTTGCCGGCAAATACCGGTGCGAAAAGGATGGGATCGAAGCCGAAGAGTTCGTCGACGTTGGGAAAGCGGAAGCTGGTGCCGGTCTTGCCGTAAACCCGCCAGTCGTCCCGGGCATAGGTCAGGCCCAGGTCGTAGGCGGTCTTGGTGCGCGTAGCCTGGCCCGAAACGGCCGGGCTGAAAAACGGGGCATAGGCATCCTGCCGGGCTGTCTGCTTCACGCGCTGGGTGCGGCTGCCCAGAGTGAGGCTCAGGTTCTGCGTGAATTTCGTGATGTTCTGCAGGTAGAAGGCGGAGCTTTCCTGGGAAGCGTGCTGATCGGCAAATCCCGTGTTGTCCGCCGTGACCTCGGCATCGTAGTAGTCGAAACCGATCACGGTTTCGCTGGGGAGGGCGCCCAGGTCATGACGCCAGCGCAGGCGCGGCGTGAAGGACGTGGTGTCGCGGGTGCGATCGCTGGCCGACGCACCAAAGGCGGAGAAATACTTCGCATCGAGTTCCTGGTGCTCCTGTGCCAGCTCTCCCTCGAGGGTGAGGCGATCATCGATCCGATAGGACACGCCGGGACGGACGCGGTAGCCGTTGCGGTCTTCCTTGTTGAGCGGGTTGCGCGTGCTGGTCGGATCGTTGCGATAGGCGGCGCTGAAAATCGCGCCGGGCTGCCCGGCGGATTCCTTGTAGACGGCAAAGTCGGCGAAGACTTCGCCGCGGTCCAGCAGCCAGCCGACGCGCCCGCTGGCGGCCTGCTGATCCTGTTGGCTGTTGTCGCGATAGCCGTTGGCGTCGGCATAGCTGGCGAAGAGGTTGTAATAGGCCTTGTCGTTGCCGTTGGCCATTTGCACGTCGGCGCCCCGGTAGCCATGGCTGCCCAGCGTGGCCGTCACGGCGGCCCGGGGGCGGCCAGACTTGTCGGTGATGATGTTGATGACGCCGCCGGTCGCGCCGTCGCCGTAAAGCACGGCACCGGAGCCGCGGATGATCTCGATCCGCTCAATGCTTTCCAGCGGAATAGACGACCAGATGACGGCGCCCAGGTCGACGGGATTGAGGCGCAGGCCGTCGACCAGGATCAGCGTATTGCTCGTGGCCGTGGAGCCGAAGCCGCGGATGTCGACCGTGGCGTCCCTGCCCATTGCGCCGCCCAACTGGCGAACGTCCACGCCGGCCCGGGTGCTGAGCACGTCAGGCAGGTTGGTGGCCGGCGTGTTGCGGATGTCCTGGCGGGTAATCACGCTGATGTTGGCCGCGACGCCCGGGGCGACTTCGTTGAAGCGGGTGGCGGTGACGACTACGGCCGCGAGGTCATCGGCGGCGAGGGAAAGGCAAGGGGAAGCAAGGATTGCCGCACAGGCGGCGATGGCGAAACGACGAACCATGAAAGAAACTCCCAAAACTCCGGCGAGCGTCCCCGCAGCCGGTAGGTGGCAATTGAATGTCTGGGAGGTGAGGGTGATGGACGGGGTGGACACAAACCC
>CAIZKA010000496.1 GCA_903933395.1 uncultured beta proteobacterium
ATGAAGTGCTGTTCGTGGGCGTCGAGGTGGCCGTCGGCGAAGGCGACCTGCCAGAGGTTTTCGACCACTTCGATTTTCTTTTCCTGGCTGAAGTGCTTGTTGATCAGCGAGGTGAACTGGAAGTAGTCGGTCGCCTGTTTGGCTTCCTCGGTGGCGAATCTCAGCAAGGTGTCGAGTTCCTTCGACGTGAGGCCGAAGCGGGTCTGCAGCAGCCTGGTCACAATCGCCGTTTCCTCGTCCGTGACCGTGCTGTCCATGCGCATCATTTCCAGCAGCAGGGCCGCCGTCGCGATCTCGAGCGCATGCTGCCTGGCGGCATCCGAGGCCGCGTTGTCGGTAGCGATGAACTGGTTGAAGAAATCCCTGATGCCGTCGATCATGTTCCGGTGTCCTATAGTTTCAGTGCGCCGGCATAGCCCGTGAGTTCGAGGTAGCCGCGTCCGGACAGGGTACCGCGAATCTTCACCAGGCCTTCCCAGTAGCTGACCGGTAGCGGGCGGTGCGCGGAGATTTCCTGCGCGTCCTGCACCGGCATTGTTTCGATGGTGTGCGGCCCGCAGCGGATTGCCATCTGCACCGGGTAGCGCGCGCCGTTGCGCGGCGAGGGCCAGTGGCGCACCGGCGTGAAGCTGACCTCGCCGGCGCCGAACTGTGTCAGGCGGCCGGCGGCGTCGCGCAGCGCGGCGTGGGCGTAAAGCGTGGCGCCGGCGGCATCGCGGATGCGGAAGGCCATCAGCGCGCCGCCATCGTCAAGGTTGACGCCGATCCAGTCCCAGCCGACGCCGCCCGCGGCCAGCACCTCGCTCGACCATTCGTGGTCGAACCAGGCACGGCCGGCGGCGGGCTGGCGCCTGCCGTCCAGCGTCAGGTTGCCGGCGACCTGGAGTTGCGGCCAACTGACGTAATGGCTGGCGAGTTCCGGGCGCGGCCCCTTTTGCGACCAGCCGTTTTCGCCTTGCAGCAGCAGCGGCTGGGTCGGGGCCAGTTGCAGGTCGAAGCCGAAGGCGGCATCCGCCACCTTGAGGCGGAACTGTTCGGCGGCGCCGGTACCGCTGCGCCGCATCGACCAGGCGCCGATATGCACGTCGCAGTCGGCGCTGGAAAAGCCCGCGCCGAGATTGGCGCGGCCGGCGCGCTCGGCGTGCAGCAGGGGCTTGCCCGGCAGCGTCAGCGCGGCGTGGGCGAAGAGGATCTGGCTGGCGGCGATGGGCGAGGCCAGGTCTTCGGCCAGCCCGGGCCGGCTGCGGAAGAAGGTGAGCTGGAAGCCGGCGTCGCCTTGCGCCGTGTCGAGCGCGCCGGTGACGTACCACCACTCGGTGCGGAAGTCCGGATGGGCGCCGTGGTCGCGCGGGAAGGCGAGGCGCGTGGCGCGACTGGCCGCTGCGTAGCGCACGGCGGGTTGTTTGGCTGCCGTGAATGCCGGCAGCAGCAGCGGTGCAAGGAGGAAGCTGCGGCGTCGCATGGCTAACGTGAAATGCGTTGGTCAGGGCGCTTGGCAATATTTGAGCGCAGCGAGCCAATCAGAAGCCTCCCCGCGAGGGGAGGATGGGAGGGGCGGGTCAATTTGCCAGCTTGGGGCATATCGAAGGTGCAGAGGTTCATGGTGTCGCGTGACTCATCGAAGCTATAAGCGTTGGACTATTGAGCGCTCGCCAGCACCTGCGCCGCCGGCAGGCGCGTGGCCTGGAGTGCGGCGAAGCGGCTGGCAATGATGCCGGCGGCCAGCGTCAGCGCCGCGCCGGGCAGTACCTGCAGCCAGGGAATCTGCAGCTCCATGCGCCAGTGGAAGGCCTGCGGATTGACGACGTGGGTGAGGATGGCGCCGACCGCGATGCCGCAGGCCAGCCCGACGGCGAGGCCGATGGCGGCGATCAGGGCGCCTTCCAGCATGACGGCGCGGGTCAGCATGGCGCGGTTGAAACCCAGCGCCGAGAGCGTCGCCAGTTCGCGCGCGCGCAGCCAGACGCTGGCGGCCAGCGTCACGGCCAGGCCGAAGAGGCCGATCAGCATGGCGGCGGCCTCCAGCGCATAGGTGACGGCGAAGCTCTTGTCGAAGATGTCGAGGCTCAGGGCGCGGATCTCGCCGGCTTCCGCCATTTCGATGCCGTAGCGCGAGGCCTCGCGTGCCAGCCAGTCGCGGGCGGCGGCTTCGCCGCCCTGGTGCGGCCAGAGAGCCAGTTCGGTGGCTTCGAATTTGCCGCCCAGCGCGCGGTAATCCGTGGCGCCGATCACCACGGCGCCGAACTGGCGCGCGTAGTCGCGCCAGACGCCGCCGACGAAGACCTCGACTTCGCGTCCGAGCAGCGGCAGGCGCAGGGTCTGGCCGGGCTTCAGGCGATACAGTTCCTGCATCGGTTCGCTGATCCAGACCGGAATGGCGCCTGCCGGCGCGGCGAGGATTTCCCCGGTGAAGGGCAGGCGCGCGCCGGGGTTGGCAGGGTCCAGTTCGCGCACCAGCACGGCCACGGTGGGGCGCCGCGGATCGAGGTTCAGCGCGCCGGCGGCCATGCGCTCGACGCGGGCGAAGGGCGCGTCGGGCCGTTCCAGCGCGGCGAGTAACTGCGGCGGCAGCGGCACGCCCTTGCTGCGCACGTAATACGGCGCCGGCAGCACCACGTCCAGCCACTGGTCGAGCGCGACGCGAAAGCTGGCGACCATGGTGACCATGCTCACCGTCAGTGCGAAGCTGACGATCAGCCCGCTGGCGGCGACCTGCGCCATCAGCGGCGCCTGCATCACGTTCTGCACCGCGATGCGCTGCGCCGCCGGCAGTTCGCGGCGGGCGAAGGCGCCGAATGCCATTTGCGTGACCAGCGGCGCCACGGCGATGCCCAGCACCAGCACCAGCGCGATCGCGCCGTAGCCGGCCAGCGGCAGGTCGAAGAGGGCGGGCAGGCGCGTCAGGGCCAGCGCGGCCCCGGCGACCAGCGCGAGCGCGATTGCCTTGCCGGCACGCGGCCGCAGTGCGTCGTCGCGGCCGGAAGGCGGGCGTTGCGCGAAGCCGGTCTTCAGCGCCTGCGCCAGCGGCTGCACGCGGTTGAGCCAGGCGGGGTAGAGCGCGCCGGCCAGGCTCGCCGCGCAGCCCAGCGCGAAGAAGCCCAGTGCGGGCAGCAGTTCGGGCACGATGGCCGGCGTGCCGCCGGAGAAAAAGCCGCCGCCGAGGTCGCCGCCCAGCAGCCGGGTGAAGGCCGCGGCCATGGCCCAGCCCAGCGCCAGGCCGATCACGGCGCCTGGTACGCCGATGGCGAGGCCTTCGAACAGCACCTGCATAAGCCGCATGCGCGGCGAAAGGCCGAGTACGCCGAGCAGGGCGAACTGGGTCGAGCGCTGTGCCACGGCGGTGAGCTGGGTGGCGAAGACGAGGAAGCCGCCGGTGAGTAGCGCCACCAGCGCCAGGACGTTGAGATTGACGCGGTAGGCGCGCGAGATGTTCGACAGCCGTGCCTGGTTGTCGGCGGCGGCGCGCAGGGTGATGCCGGGCGGCAGTTTGCCCGCCCAGGTGTTGAGCCAGGCGGTCAGTTTGGTGCCGGGCGCGAGGCGGATGCGGCCTTCGCTGACGGCATCCGCCGGGCCGAAGTGCGCCTGGACACGGGCGATGTCGGCCACCAGCAGCAGGTCGTCGGGGCGCGCGGCGGGCAGGTCGCCGGCGATGTGCGTGGACCAGCGTGCATCGCCGCGCATCGCCGTGACGCCGGCGCCGATTTTCGTTTGCAGGCGCGCCAAGAGCGCCGGCGAGGCATACATGCCGTCCTCGAAGAGGCCGCCGCCCTTTATCGATTCGCCCTGGCGCGGCAGCAGGTCGGGCATCAAGAGGCCCGCGCTGAAGACGTCGAGGCCGATCAGGCGCACGGTGAGCTCGCCGATCCGCACGCGGGTTTCGATCACCGGCACGACGAGTGCCACGGCTTCATCTCGCGCCAGTTGGTTGATCAGCGCCAGCGGCACTCGGCCGGCGCTGTCCTGCGGCGCGACCAGGGCGTCCGGCTCGCCCTGCACGCTCTTCATGGCCTGCGAGAAATCCGCCAGCGCGGCATCGTTGATCAGGTGGATGGCATAACCCAGCGCCACGCCGAGCGCGATGGCGAGCATGGACAGCGCCGTGGCCGTGCGCCGCGTCTGGAACTGGGCGCGGATCAGCCACCAGCTCAGCTGCCAGCGCGGGGCGCTCATTGCAGGCCGTCCGGGGTCAGCGTCAGGATGCGGTCGCAGTTCTGCGCGACGTGCTGCGAATGGGTGACGATCAGGGCGCTGGCGCCTTCCTCGCGCACGCGCTCGAGCAGCAGGACGAGGATCTCGTCGGCGGTGCGCGGGTCGAGGTTGCCGGTCGGTTCGTCGGCGAGGATCAGCGACGGGCGATGCACCAGGGCGCGGGCGATCGCCACGCGCTGCAGTTCGCCGCCGGAGAGCGTCCCCGGCCAGCGCGGGCCGAAGCCGGGCAGGCCGACGCGGCCGAGCAGTGCCTCGATGCGCGCCGCGTGCTCGCCCGCCGCGACGCCGCCAAGCAGCAGCGGCACCGCGACGTTCTGCGCCACGGTCAGCGTCGGCAGCACATGGAAGGCCTGGAAGACGAAGCCTATGGTCGTGGCGCGCAGCGCGGCGCGCGCGGCTTCGTCGAGGCGGACGATGTCCTGCGCCTGCGGGCCGACCAGGATGGCGCCGGTGTTGGCCAGCTCCAGCCCGGCGATGCAGTTGAGCAGCGTGCTCTTGCCGACGCCCGATTCCCCGGCCAGCGCAACGATCTCGCCGGCCGCAATGGAAAAGCCGAGCGCGCTGAACACCGGCCGCGCGGAACCGGGATGGCGTTTTGTCAGGTTGGCGACGCTCAGCATGGTTCCAGGGTGAAAGGCCCCGGGTCGCACCGGGGGCGGACAACATGTCCGGCATCGACGAAGCCGGCACTAGTCCAACAACACCCCAATTTCGAAGCGTCATACCGGCGAGCGCCGGTATCCAGAGGGCCATGTGATGCGCTCCGCAGTCCTGGATTCCGGCGTTCGCCGGAATGACGATTCTTTGAATGTTGATTCACAATTATCGGGTCGCAATACTAGCCAGCCGGCGGACGCGGTTTGGCCTTCGGCTTCTTTTTCGGCTGTTCATCGCGCATGCACTTTTTAAGGTCCGCTCCGGTCTTGCCCTTGCAGATTTCCTTGGCTCGCTGCGCGGCTTCGCAGTCCTGCGGGTTCTTTGCCTTGCTGCAATCGGGTGGCGGAATGCTGGCATCGAGGCAGGCGCGCCTTTCCGTGCCGCGTTTTTCCGAACAGGTTTTCAGCGCCGCCTGGCGCGCCTCGCAGCGCACCGGGTCGCGCGCCCTGGCGCAGTCGTCGGCCGCCGACTGCGCCAGCACCGGCAGCCCGAACAGGATGCCGGCCGCCAGTATCAGCAGACGTTTCATGCGGATCCTCCTCGACAGGCTTTTGAAAAAGCTGGTGGAATAATACTCCCGCATTGAGGCCTGGGCGGGTTGTCGGCTATAGTTCGCCGTGTCACCAGCGCCGACTTCCCTGACCTGCGTCGTACCGGACTTTGCCATGACCAAAACCACCATCAAGGATCACCGCCTGGCGCTGCCGGAAGTCGTCGATGCCCTCGTCGCCGACGGTCTGATACCTGCCGCCGAGGCCGCGCAGTTCAAGCAGGAGCGTCGTTACTTCAAGGGCGATACCCATCCGCTGGTGGTCATCGCCGAACAGCGCTGGAAATCTCTGGTGCCGCCGCACCGGATGCTCGACCTTGAAAGCCTGACGCAATGGATGGCGAAGTGGTGCGAGCTCGAATACCTGCATATCGATCCGTTGAAAATAAACTTTGCCGCCGTGACCGGCGTCATGAGCAACACCTATGCGACGCGATTTCGCATCCTGCCGGTGGAGGTGAAACCCAATGAGGTGGTGATCGCCACCGCCGAGCCTTTCCAGCGCGACTGGGAAGGGGAGATGCGGCCGATCCTGCGCAAGGACATCCGCCGCGTCATCAGCAATCCGGAAGACATCCTGCGCTACCAGGTGGAGTTCTACAACCTGGCCAAGTTCATCAAGGGCGCGATGGACAAGGGCGACGTCGCCGGCGGCGCCTCGAACTTCGAACAACTGGTCGAACTTGGCAAGGGCAACAAGCAGTTCGATGCCAACGACCAGCACATCGTGCGCATCGTCGATTGGCTCTGGCAGTACGCCTTCGAACAGCGCGCCTCGGACATCCACGTCGAGCCGCGGCGCAACCTGGGCATCGTGCGCTTTCGCATCGACGGCGTGCTGCATCAGGTGTACCAGATCCCGATGCAGGTGCTGAATGCCATGACTAGCCGCATCAAGATCCTCG
>CAIZKA010000497.1 GCA_903933395.1 uncultured beta proteobacterium
GCGGCGATCAGCGCGGGAAAGTATTCTCCGCCCGATTGGAGCAAGGTCAGGCGGTTGCCGGCCACAAAGCCATGCATGCCGTCTGCGCGAGAGTCGGCGCTCACGGCACGGCGATTCCGGGCTGGAGCGTGGCGGAAAGCACGGCATGGTCGGAAATGGTCGACCACGGCCGCCCGGAGTGAAGCTGCGTGTCGAGCACCCGCAGACCGCGCTGGTAAATGCGGTCGAGACGGAACAGGGGCAGGGCGGCGGGATAGCTGCGCGAAGGCCGCCGGCCCGCGCCGGCAAACACCTCGACCAGGCCCAGGCGCTCGGCCAGCAGGTCGGCCGCATGATTGCGCCAGTCGTTGAAGTCTCCGGCGATCAGGAGCGGCGCGTCCGCCGGCACGACTTCCTCGATGCGCCGCGCCAGCGCATCCATCTGCCGTCGCCGCGACCGCGCGAACAGGGACAGGTGCGCGCAAACGCAATGCAGCGGCTGCGCCAGCGCAGGCAATTCGACGGCGCAATGCAGGAGCCCGCGTTTTTCGAAGCGCAGGTGGGTCACATCCTGGTTGTGTTCATGCAGGATGGGAAAGCGGGAAAGAATCGCATTGCCGTGATGGCCGTGGTCATAGACCATGTTGCGGCCGTAGCTGTGATTGGCCCAGACATCTTCGGCGAGAAATTCGTGCTGCGGCGCCGACGGCCAGTCCGGATGTCGTTCGGCGTGCCCGAGATGAAGCCCCTGTACTTCCTGCAGGAAGACGATGTCGGCCGACAGCTCGCGCAGGCGATCGCGCAGTTCATGCACCATCATGCGGCGATTGAACTGCGAGAAACCCTTGTGGATGTTCCAGGTGGCGATGGAAAGCGATTGCGTCATTCGGTGTAACCTCAGGCCGCCAGTTTAAGCTGCGGCAGGCAGGTTCATCGCCTGTGTCGACGGAATTGATGCGGGGCGGCCACCGGGCCCGCCGGCGGCACGGCGATCAGGACACGGCCAGCATGCGCTCCAGCGATATCTTCGCCAGCTTCGCTTCGTGTTCCGGCACGCTGATCTGGTTGACCACCTTGCCCTCGACGAGATTTTCCAGGGTCCACGCCAGATGTTGCGGATCGATGCGCTGCATGGTCGAGCACATGCAGATGGTGCTGGCCATGAACTGCACGATCTTGCCTTCGTGCTTCACTTCCTGCGCCAGGCGCTCGACCAGGTTCAACTCGGTGCCGACCAGCCAGCGCGTTTTGGGCGGCGCGGCCTTCACGGTCTGCAGGATGGTCTCGGTGCTGCCGATGTAGTCGGACTGTTTGCAGACTTCGAAGCTGCACTCGGGATGCGAGATGACGTTGCCGTCGGGATACTGGTTCCTGAACTTGATGATGTCCTTGGGCTGGAACATCTGGTGCACCGAACAGAAGCCGTGCCAGAGGATGATCTTCGCCCTGGCGATCTGCTCGCGCGTGAGGCCGCCCTGTTCGAGGTCGGGATTCCAGATCACCATCTCGTCGAGCGGAATGCCCATCTTGTAGCCGCTCCAGCGTCCTAGGTGCTGATCGGGAAAGAACAGCACCTTCTCGCGCTGGGCGAAGGACCATTCGAGGATCTTCGGCGCGTTGCTCGAGGTGCAGACGATGCCGCCATGTTCGCCGCAGAAGGCCTTGAGGTCGGCCGCGGAATTGATGTAGGTGACCGGCGTGATCTTCTGGTCGGGATCGAGCACAGCGGAGAGTTCGCGCCAGGCGCGTTCGACCTTGGCCAGGCTGGCCATGTCGGCCATGGAACAACCGGCGGCGAGGTCCGGCAGGATGGAAATCTGTTCCGGGCGCGAGAGGATGTCGGCCACTTCGGCCATGAAGTGCACGCCGCAGAAAACGATGTGTTTCGCTTCCGCCTGCGAGGCCAGGCGCGAAAGCTTGAGCGAATCGCCGGTGATGTCGGCGTGGACATAGACGTCGGCGCGCTGGTAGTGGTGGCAGAGCAGGACGACGTCCTTGCCGAGTTTTGCCCTGGCGGCGCGGATGCGCTCGCCGGCGTCATTGTCGGCCAGCGCGTTGAAGCGGTCGAAGGAGATGGTGGCGGTTTGCATGGTGTTATCCGTTTCCTGCTGGTGCCGTGTTGAACGCTAATAGCGAGTTATGGGCCAAGGTTTCGTCATTCCCGCGAAAGCGGGAATCCAGCGGCGTTCGCGGACAAAAACACTGGGTTCCCGCTTTCGCGGGAACGACGGGAATCGCTTTTTCAATGTTCCTTCATGAATTCATCACTACACTAACTCTGGTTCCACGGCAGATTGCAGGCGCGCCAGCCACCGCTGCGATTGCGCTGGCCGTTGGCGTCCTTGTTGCCCTCGAAACCTTCGAGGATGTTGTAGCAATCGGGGAAGCCCGCGTCGGTGGCCGCTTTCGCGGCATTGCTCGAGCGCTGGCCGGAACGGCACATGAACAGCAGCAGGGACTCGGTCATGACGCTGTGCTTGAGCGTCTGCAGGAAATGCGGGTTGAGCGCGTTGCCCGGGTAGGCCAGCCATTCGATTTCGATCGCGCCGGGAATCCGGCCGACCCAGTCGAGTTCGGCCTTGGTGCGCACGTCGATGAGGCGCGCGCGGGTCGTCGCCTGCAGGATTTCATGGGCCTCGCCGGGCGTCAGCGCGCCCTCGTAAGGCAGCTTGAGTTCGCGCCCGCGCGCCTGTGCGAGGCTGAGGATTTCGTTGATGCGTCCCATGGAAAGCTGTGCCCGACGGGCGGGATAGAATGCGAAGGAATCGAGTATAGCGTCACCCCTTGCCCCGCGAAACCCACAC
>CAIZKA010000498.1 GCA_903933395.1 uncultured beta proteobacterium
CAGCAGGTCCCAGAACAGGATGGTGCGCTGCGTGGCATCGACCACATATTCGCCCACGGGCCCCCAGGCCTGCAGGAAGGGGTTCATGCCGCCGAACATGCCGGGCAGCGTATCCGGTGTCGGCTTGGTTGCCGCGGCGGTTTTGGTTTTGCTTGGTGTGGTTGTCATTATTGATGCTCCTGATTTGCAGACAATTTTTGATGCTCAGCGAATTAACGATACCGCAGATGACCTAAACGATCTTCGCCGCGTCGTCACGCCGCGCACTGGCGACCAGCACGGCAACGGCGCAGGAGGCCAGGCGCGTCATCACCGAATCGGCGCGGCTGGTCAGGATGATCGGCACCCTGGCGCCGAGCACGATGCCCGCCGCGTCGGCGCCGGCGAGGAAGGACAGGCTCTTGGCCAGCATGTTGCCCGATTCGAGGTCGGGCACCACCAGCACGTTGGCGCGGCCGGCCACCGGTGAGTTGATTTTCTTGATCGCCACCGATTCCAGGCTGATCGCGTTGTCGAGCGCCAGCGGGCCATCGAGGATGGCGCCGGTGATCTGGCCGCGGTCCGCCATCTTGCACAAGGCGCCGGCTTCGATCGTCGACGGCACGTCGGTGTTGATGGTCTCCATCGCCGAGAGCAGTGCGACGCGAACCTCGGGGAAGCGCAAGGCATGGGCGAGATCGATGGCATTCTGGATGATGTCGACCTTGTCCTTGAGTGTCGGCGCGATATTGACGGCGGCATCGGTGACGATCAGTGTTTCGCTGTAGCTCGGCACGTCCATCACGAAGCAGTGGCTGACGCGCCGTGCGGTGCGCAACCCGGTGTCGCGGCGGACGACGGCGCCCATCAGTTCGTCGGTATGCAGGCTGCCTTTCATCAGCGCCTCGGCCCGGCCTTCGCGCACCAGTTCAACCGCCCGCGCAGCCGAGGCCTGGCTGTAGGGCGCATCGACGATTTCGGTGGCGCCGAGTTCGATGCCGTATTTCTTCGCAGTGGCCTCGATCTTCTGCTTCGGGCCGACGAGGATGGGCACGATCAGTCCCATTTTTGCCGCATCCATGGCGCCCGACAGCGAACTCTCATCGCAGGGATGGGCGACGGCCACCGTGGTGGGCGGCATGGCCTTGCAGGTGTCGATCAGGCGCTGGTATTTTTCATGCGTGCGGGCTATGGCTGTCATGGCTGTTGCTCGGATGGTTCGAGATCAAGGGTGATGTGGGTGACGCCGTCGGCGCTGTGCGTGGTCATCGGCCAGCCGCAACGCCCGAAGACGCCGAGCATGGCGGTGTTGTGCGGCAGGACTTCGGCGATGAAAGTCCGGATGCCGGCGGCCGTGGCGATTTTTCCGAGATGGGTCAGCAGGCGACGGGCGATGCCGAGCCGGTGATAATCTTCTTCGACGATGAAGGCGACTTCTGCAGAGGCATTCCCGGAACGTACATAGGTGCCGGAGGCGATGACGATTTCGCGGCCGGCCTCGGGAACGGTGCACAGCAGAATCACGCGGGTGTCGAAATCGGCTTCGCGGAAGCGCTTCAATTCTGTTGGCGAAATCTCCTTCTTCGGCCCGAAGAAGCGCAGATAGATCGACTCGGGATCGAGCTTGTGGAAGGCCTCGATCAGCAGATCGCCGTCGTCCGGGCGCGCCGCGCGGATGCAAACCTCGAGACCGTTGCGCAGTGTTTCCGTGACTGAATGATCGCGGGCGTCGATCATGCGCTTTTCCGTTGATGTTTTTGTTTCGGAAGGAACGTTTTGTTCAAATGCCATTTTCCGCGGATTGTGCGACGCAGCATTGATAAATGTCAATGCCGGCACGAATAGAGCTGGGCGCCCGGAGTTAGTTGACCTCGATGCTGATGAGCGCGCCCAGCACGCGGTTCATATCGGCGAGCGTCGGATAGGCCACGGTCGACGGGAAGGCCCATCCTCCGGCACAGCGCAACTCGCGCACCTTGGGTTGTTCAGCGGACTGCAATAGAAAATTGACTTCGTTGAGAAAAAAGGAAGGGCCGTCGCTGACGTCCGCCAGGAGCACCTTGCCGATTCCGGCGTCGTTTTCGCTTCCGGTCACCGCGTTGGCGGCCAGCAGCACCGGCTGGCGTTCAGCGCCGTACAACTTCTGCTGCCGGATGATGCGAGTTGCGGAAAATCGCCCCGGGCCTACCTGCTGCTCGCTGTCAAGGACGTCATTGACCTCAAACTGGCAGAATGGCTCATAGCGACGCAGGTGATCGACTATCCGTCCGTCCTGCAGGGTGACGTGGGAGGTTCCGGGCGGAATCGTGATGGTTTGTCGAACCACAACGGCGGTATTGGCGGGCAACTGGTAATACTGTGATCCGACATCGCTCACGCTGATCGGGGTGCAGCCGGCGAGCAAACTGCCCGCTGCCGCTGCGGCGAAAAATTGACGATTCATGACTCCTCCGGCTGGCGATTCGCGTGGCTTCATTATTGCAGTATCCGCCCGGTGCCGCTATCGCAACGCGGCCGCCGCTGGCACGCGCAATCGGGCAATCGCGAGTATTGCAAAATTATGGATACAGCATTACTCCCTTCCCGAATCGGGAATTCCGGGGGTCCGAAAGATGCCGCCGAAGCAGGCGGTCGCTGCAATCGCCGGATTGGCGTCAAACGCGCCATGGTTCGCAGAAAAGATGAAGCAAAGGGTTTGCCGATGTTAAAATTTCGCGAAATTTCATAGCGGGAGCGGTCATGACGCACAGCGACTTGCAGCATTCTTCATTGGGTCCCCGGACACGCCGGCAGGTCACGATTGGAGCCGCTTGCCTGATTCTGATTCTGGCTACCGGCTGTGAAAAGGTTGCTCCACCCCCGCCGGCAGCGCCGGCGGTCGAGGTCGTCAAGGTGGCACAAAAGGATGTGCCGATTTACATGGAGTGGATCGGTTCCCTGGACGGAAACGTCAATGCCGTCATCCGTCCCCAGGTAACGGGCTACCTGATCAAGCAGAACTACCGGGAAGGCGACCTGGTGAAGCAGGGACAGCCGCTGTTCGAAATCGACCCGCGCACCTTCGAGGCCGCCGTCGACGAAGCCAAGGGCGCGCGCGCGCAGCAACAGGCCCGCTACGAGACGAGCAAGGCCAATCTGGCGCGCATCAAGCCGCTGGCAGCCAGGAACGCGGTCAGCCAGAAGGACCTCGACGATGCGGTCGGTGCAGAGCTGTCTACCAGGGCAGCGCTCGACGCGGCAGAAGCATCACTGAAGACGGCGCAACTGAACCTCGGCTTCACCCGCATGGCGTCGCCGATCACCGGTATCGCCGGCATCGCCAAGGCCCAGATCGGTGACCTGCTCAGCCCGAGCATGCCGACGGAACTGACGACCGTGTCGTCCGTCGACCCGATCAAGGTCTATTTCAATATCAGCGAACGGGAATACCTCAAGGTGGCCGAGAGCCGCAACCCTGAGAAAAAGAATGTACCGATCGAGCTGATCCTGGTCGATGGCTCGTCGTATCCCGAGCAGGGAAAGTTCCTTCTGCTCAACCGGCAGGTTGACACGACGACCGGCACCTTCAAAGCCGCCGCCCAGTTTCCGAATCCCAAAAACCTGCTTCGTCCCGGCCAGTACGGGAAGATCCGGGTCACGATGTCGGTCAACAAGGACGCACTCCTGGTCCCGCAGCGCGCCGTCACCGAAATGCAGGGCAAGTACCTGGTCGCGGTCGTTGGCGCCGACAACAAGGTCGAGATTCGTCCCGTGGCGGTCGGCCAGCGCATCGGCACCGAGTGGATCGTCAGCACAGGCCTTAAGGCGGGCGAGAGCGTGGTGGCCGAGGGAACGCAGAAGGTCAAGCCGGGAGTCGTGGTCGTTCCCAAGCCGTTCGCGCCGGCAGCGCCAGCCGCTGCCCCCGGTCCGGCCAAGCCCGAGGAAAAACCCGTGGCGCCGGCGCCCGCCGCCAAGGGATAAGCGGCCATGTCCAAGTTCTTCATCAACCGGCCGATCGTGGCCATGGTCATCTCGATCCTGATGACCATCATCGGCCTGGTCGCCATGTCCGGACTGCCGACCGCCCAGTTCCCGAACATCGTTCCGCCGCAGATCAATGTCAGCAGCACCTACACCGGTGCCGACGCGCTGACCGTCGAACAGGCCGTGGCGACGCCGATCGAGCAGCAGATGTCGGGCGTCGACAACATGGACTACATGTATTCGATCAATGCCAACAATGGCCAGTCCACGCTGTATGTCAACTTTGCACTGGGTACCGACGCCAACACCGACCAGCTATTGGCGCAGATGCGCCAGGGTCAGGCCGAGTCACAATTGCCTGCGGATGTACGCAACTATGGTGTCACCGTAGCCAAGTCCACCTCGTCGCCGCTGGTCATGTTCGCGCTCTACTCGCCGAAGGGCACCTACGACAACGTCTTCCTCGCCAACTACTCGTTTATCAACATCAACGACCAGATGACGCGGGTCAAGGGCATCGCCAGCGTCACCGTATTCGGCGCAGGCCAGTACGCGATGCGGCTGTGGGTCAAGCCCGACCAGTTGGCCAAGCTGAACATCACGATTCCCGAAATCATCAACGCCGTCAATGCCCAGAACACCGTCAATCCGGCGGGAACCATCGGTGGCGAGCCGGTCCCGCGGGGCCAGGAATTCACCTACGCGGTGCGCGCGCAGGGCCGCCTGCAGAGCGAAGAAGACTTCGGCAATATCGTGCTGCGCGCCAACCCCGACGGATCGCTGGTGCGCGTCCGCGACGTCGCCCGCATCGAACTCGGCGCGCAGACCTACAGCCAGCAGGGGCGGCTCAACGGCAAGCCGGCTGCCCTCGTGGCCCTCTACCAGATGCCGGGCGCCAATGCCCTCCAGGCAGCGGATGGCGCCAAGAAGCTGATGGAAAAACTCAAGCAGAGTTTCCCGCCCGATCTAGAGTACGTCATCGCCCTCGACACGACGCTGTCGGTCACCGAAGGCATCAAGGAGATCGAGCACACGCTGTTCGAGGCGCTGGTGCTGGTGATGATCGTCGTCTTCGTTTTCCTGCAGGGCTGGCGGGCAACGCTGATCCCGCTGCTTGCTGTGCCGGTGTCGCTGGTCGGCACCTTCATGTTGTTTCCGATGTTCGGTTTTTCGATCAACACGCTGTCGCTGTTTGGCTTGGTGCTGGCTATCGGCCTCGTTGTTGACGACGCGATCGTCGTCGTCGAAGCGGTCGAACACCACATCGAACACGGCATGTCGCCAAAGGACGCAACGCTGAGAGCGATGGAGGAGGTAACCGGCCCGGTAATCGCCATCGCCGTCATCCTCGCCGCCGTGTTCGTGCCGACTGCCTTCATCCCGGGAATTACCGGCCAGCTCTACCAGCAGTTCGCGGTCACCATCGCCATTTCGGTGATCATCTCGGCGTTCAACGCGCTGACCCTGAGTCCCGCGCTGTGCGCCATGCTGCTCAAGCCCAAGGTCAAGGGTAGCGGCCCGCTGCAGAAGTTCTACGACTGGTTCAACGAGGTATTCGGTCGCGTCACCAACGGCTACGTCGGCATCTGCCGGCTTGCCATCCGCAGGACCGCGGTCAGCCTCTTTTTCCTGGTGGGCGTGGCGGTGGCGACCGGCTTCTTCGGCAAACTGGTCCCCGCGGGCTTCCTCCCGGATGAAGACCAGGGTTACGTATTTGCGGCGATCCAGCTGCCCGACGCCTCATCGCTGCAGCGCACGGCGGAAATTGCCGCCCAGGCTGAAGAACTGATCATGAAGGTGCCCGGGGTCAAGTACACGACCACGGTCGTCGGCTACAGCATGCTGAGCCAGGTGACGAATACCTACAGCGCCTTTTTCTTTATTACGCTTGAAGATTGGGCCGCGCGCAAGAAGCCAGAAGAGCAGTATGGGGCGATCAAGGCCGAACTGACGAAGAAGCTGGGCGGTATCAGTGGGGCCATCGCTTTTGCGTTTCCGCCACCGGCCATCCAGGGGGTCGGGACCTCCGGCGGTGCGACTTTCATTCTTGAAGACCGCGCCGGCAAGGACATCGCTTTCCTCGCCGAGAACACCACCAAGTTCCTCGAGGCGGCAAGGAAGCGCCCGGAGCTCGCCAGCGTTTCGACGACTTTCCGGCCGACCGTGCCCCAGCTCTTTATCGACGTCGATCAGGACAAGGTGCTCAAACAGGGCGTCAACCTCAGCGATGTTTACAAAACGCTGCAAAGCTTCCTCGGTAGCGGCTTCATCAACTACTTCAACCGCTTCGGCCGCCAATGGCAGGTGTACGTCCAGGCCGAGGGCGACTACCGGACCAACATCCAGAATGTCGGCCAGTTCTACGTGCGCAATGCCAAGGGCGAAGCGGTGCCGCTCTCGGCGCTGACCTCGATCCGTAATGTCTCCGGCCCGGAATTCACGATGCGCTACAACCTCTACCGCAGCGCGCAGATCAACGCCTCGGCGGCGCCCGGCTACAGTTCGGTGCAGGTGATGCGGGCGCTCGAGGCGGTTTTCGCCGAAACCATGCCCGTCGAAATGGGCTACGACTATTCGGGGATGTCATTCCAGGAGCAGAAGGCACAGCAGGGAGTCTCGCCGGCGGTCATCTTCGGTTTCTCGCTGCTCTGCGTCTTCCTGATCCTGGCGGCACAGTACGAGAGCTGGTCGCTGCCTTTCTCGGTACTCCTGGGGACGCCTATCGCCGTCGCCGGCGCCTTCTTCGCGCTGCTGCTGCGCGGCCAGGAACTCAACGTCTATGCGCAGATCGGCCTGGTGATGCTGATCGGTCTGGCGGCGAAGAATGCGATCCTGATCGTCGAGTTTGCCAAGATGGAGTATGAAAAGGGCGAACTGTCGCTGGTCGAGGCGACTCTCAAGGGGGCACAACTGCGCCTGCGGCCTATCCTCATGACCTCGTTCGCCTTCATCCTCGGCTGCGTACCGCTGGCCATCGCCAGCGGCGCCGGCGCCATTTCTAGGCAGGTGATGGGCAGTGCAGTGATCGGCGGCATGCTGGCGGCCACCTGCATCGCCATCTTCATCGTCCCCGTAACTTTCTACGTTGTCGAAAGAATGAGCCACAAGGGGAAAACCGGTGTCGCCGGGCACGAAGGCGGCGCAGCCGGTGCCGGCAATGCGTCCGGGAAACCCGCGGAGAAGGAGGGGCAGAGCCATGCGTAAGCCCTTGCTCATTTCGCTGCTGGCACTGCTGGTCAGCGGTTGCATGATCGGGCCGGATTATTTCCGCCCGGCAGTCGAAACACCGCCCGCCTGGCGTCTCAGCGAGCAGAACGCCAAGGACCTCGCGAATACCACGTGGTGGGAACAGTTCGGCGACCCGGTGCTCAATGACCTGATGGCCACGGCACTGCGCGAAAACAAGGATCTGAAGATCGCTGCGGCCCGCGTCGAGGAGTTCGCCGGCAATTACGGCATCGTTCGCTCGGGGCTATACCCGCAGGTCGGCGCCGGGTACGAGCCCGGTCGGCAAAGAAACACCTTGCCGGGCGCTGCAGGTCCATCGACCTATAACAGTTACCAGGTGGTGTTGAATGCTGCCTGGGAAATCGACATCTGGGGCCGCATCCGCCGCCAGACCGAGGCTGCAAACGCCCAACTGCTGGCCAGCGAAGAGGGACGGCGAGGCATCATCCTGTCGCTCGTCGGAAGTGTTGCCGGTTCCTACATCAACCTGCGCGCGCTCGACCGTCAACTCGAGATCGCCAGGGAGACGGCAAAAAGCCGCGGCGAGTCGTACGAGATTTTCAAGCTCCGCTTTGAAGGCGGCGTGATTTCGCAACTGGAACTCAGCCAGAACAAGTCCCAATACGAGGAGGCCCTGGCCAGCATTCCGCCGCTGGAAAAGGCCATCGCCCAGCAGGAGAATGGCCTGAGCGTGCTGCTGGGCCGCAATCCCGGCCCGATCGTGCGCGGGAAAAACATCGATCAGTTGGTACTGCCGATGATCCCCGCCGGCCTGCCTTCGGACCTGCTCGAACGGCGGCCTGACATAAGGCGCGCCGAACAGAACCTGATCGCGGCCAACGCCCTGATCGGCGCCGCCAAGGCGGCCTACTACCCGACGATTTCGCTGACCGGGCTCTTCGGCTATGCCAGTCTCAGCCTGGGCAATTTGTTCAACAGCGCGTCGAAGGTATGGCAGTACTCCGCGCCGGTCAGCATGCCCATCTTTACCGGCGGCGCGCTTGCCGGCCAGGTGCAGGTGGCTGAAGCCACTCAGCAGCAGGCGCTGTTCGAGTATCAGAAGGCTATCCAGGAAGCTTTCCGCGAGGTCAATGACGCGCTCGTCAACCAAGACCGGACCGGGGCGCAACTCGTGGCACAGAAGAGCCAGGTCAAGTCGCTGGAACTGTATGCGGAAACCGCCCGGTTGCGCTACGACAACGGCTACACCAGTTACATCGAGGTTCTCGATGCGGAGCGCAGCCTGTTCAACGCCCAGTTGCAATACACACAGACGCAGCAGACGCAGTTCCAGGCGATGACCAACCTGTACAAGGCGATGGGCGGCGGCTGGGTCGCGGAAGCGGAAAAGATGAGTGCACAACCGGCAGGAAAATAGCGGATCGCTTGAGGAAGGCTCGAGCCACGCCTGGAGCGGGTGAAGCCCGCGAACAATCATCCCCTCCTGCGGGTGGGGGAAAGGGAGTCATAAATGATCGATCTTGAAGTTATGCACCGCGTTCAGGCGACACTGCTCGAACGCAAGGGCGCTGCGCCCGATTCGTCCTACGTCGCCAGCCTGTATGCCAAGGGCACCGATGCGATCTGCAAAAAGGTGGCGGAGGAAGCCGCCGAAACCATCATGGCCGCCAAGGATGGCGATCGCCTGCATCTGGTGCGCGAAGTGACGGATCTCTGGTTCCACAGCATGATTCTGCTGACCCAGTTCGGCATCGGCATTGATGACGTGATGTTCGAGTTTCGCCGTCGGGAAGGCATTTCCGGCATCGACGAGAAGAACAGCAGGAGCCCTGAATAATGAGCGATTGCATTTTTTGCAGGATCGCGCGCGGCGAGATCCCGTCCAAAAAGGTTTATGAGGACGAGGAAATCTTTGCTTTTCACGACATCAACCCGATTGCGCCGGTGCATTTCATGATCGTGCCGAAGCTGCACATCCCGTCGCTGATGGACGCTGACATGAGCCATCAGATGTTGCTGGGTCGCCTTCTTGCGAAGGCAGGAGAATTGGCCAAGTCCCAGGGGCTCAACGAAGGCTTTCGCACCATCATCAACACCGGGCGGATCGGACAGCAGGAGGTGTATCATCTCCACGTTCATATTCTGGGTGGCCCCGAGCCCCTGGGATCCATGCTTAAGCGCAAAGCGCCTTGATATTTCACTGAGCGCGAGGAGAAAACAGGATGGGATCTTTCAGCATTTGGCACTGGTTGATCGTGCTGGTAATAGTCATGCTGGTTTTCGGCACCAAAAAGCTGCGCAACGTGGGATCGGATCTCGGCGGCGCGGTCAAGGGCTTCAAGGACGGCATGAAGGAAGCCAGCGCCGACAAATCCGCCGACAAGCCGGCCGAGCCGCAGCAGGTTACCGGCCAGACCATCGACGTCGAAGCGCGCCGGGAACAAACCAAGACCTGATGCCTGGCGGTCGCGCGGTCCGTCTGCTTCGGCGGTCATGACCACTTTTGCGGCCTCTGCTGCCATTTATCCAATTCCAACGAAGCCATGTTCGACATAGGCCTGTCCGAACTGATGGTCATCGCCGTGGTGGCGCTGGTCGTCATCGGCCCCGAGCGCCTGCCCAAGGTGGCGCGCACCGCCGGCCTGCTTCTGGGCCGCCTGCAGCGCTACGTCAGTGACGTCAAGAGCGACATCAATCGCGAGATCCAGCTCGACGAGTTGAAGAAGATGCAGCGGGAAATGACCGATCAGGTGACGAACCTCCAGGCTTCCGTGACTCACGAAATGCGCGAAGTCGAGTCGTCGGTAAGCAAGGTAATCGAGCCGTTGGCGGCCGATGTCGCCGTGCCACCGGCGCCGACTTCTGATTCGGCCCCCGCGAACGGGGCACCGATAGAATCAACACCGGCGCCGGTTCCCGTCGCCGCAGAAACACTCAAGTCCTGATGGAAGACCAACAAGAGACTTTTCTCTCCCACCTGGTCGAGTTGCGCGATCGCCTGATTCGAATCCTCATTTCGGTCGGAATAGTTTTCGTGCCGCTGGCCTTCTATGCCCGGGAACTCTATTCGGTCCTTGCCGCCCCCTTGCTGGCGACCCTGCCGGCCGGCGGCCAGATGATCGCGACGGACGTCGTCGGGGTGTTTCTGGTGCCGATGAAAGTGGCATTGATGGTCGCCTTCCTGGTCGTCCTGCCCTACGTCCTGTACCAGATCTGGGCCTTCGTCGCGCCGGGGCTTTACGCCCACGAGAAAAAGCTGGCGATGCCGCTTCTGGCCGCATCGGTAATCCTGTTTTTCGTCGGCATGGCGTTCGCCTACTTTGCCTTCTTTCCGATGGTATTCGGCTTCATGGCGAAATTCGCCCCGGAGGGCGTGGCATGGATGACCGACATCGAAAAGTATTTTTCATTCGTCCTGACGATGTTCATGGCCTTCGGCGTCACCTTCGAAGTCCCGGTGATCGTCATCGTGCTGGTCAAGATAGGCGTGGTCAATGTGACCAAGCTGCGCGAGTGGCGCCCCTACGTGATTGTCGGCGCCTTCGTCGTCGGCGCGGTGTTTACGCCGCCCGACGTGATTTCGCAATTCATGATGGCGATGCCTTTGTGGCTGCTCTACGAGCTTGGCATCGTGCTGGCGAGTTTCATCGTGCAGCCGGTCCCGGAGCCTGTCGGCGAAACAGACTACCGGCCGCCCTCGGATGAGGAAATGAACCGGGAGCTCGATCGCGCCGAGCAGCAGTCGGGCGACCAGAAGACCTGAAGACAGGCCGCATCACCTTGCTTATGGCGAGGCAGGTCACGTAATCGTCGTGCTGGGCGTGATTCGCGCTGAAACACGTTCTAACTGTCTCGTAAATCGACATTGATCTAGGTCAATAGAATCCGGCGCGGTCAGGAAGATACTTGCCCGACCGGCTTGGCTCTGGATGAAGGTGACCGCAATGTCCAATTTCGAGATCGTGGCACGCGAGGATTTTTCCGACGTCACCTATCTGCTCGAGGTGCGCCATCCCATGATGGCCAGGGCGGCCAAGCCCGGTCAGTTCGTGATCGTGATGCAGAACGAACAGGGCGAGCGGATTCCGCTGACCATCGCCGACTTCGATCGCAACAAGGGCACCATCACGCTGGTGATCCAGGCGGTTGGCAAGACCACCCGACAAATGCAGCAGGAATGCCAAGTCGGTACATCGCTCTACGGCATGGTGGGTCCGATGGGCATACCCAGCCCGATCAGCCACGCCAAAAAGGTGTTGTGCGTGGGTGGTGGCCTCGGCGTGGCACCGATTTTTCCCCAGGCGCGCGGCTTCAAGGAAAGCGGCGCCTACGTGATTGCAGTGCTTGGATTCCGCAACAAGGATCTGGTTTTCTGGGAGAACAAGTTCCGCGAATGCTGCGATGAACTCATCCTGTGCACCAACGACGGTTCGGCGGGAATGAAGGGAATGATCACCGACGGGATCAAGGTCGCGCTGGCAGGACACGCCAACATTGAGGAGGTCGTCGCAATCGGCCCACCGGTGATGATGAAGGCCTGCGCCGACGCCACGCGGCCTTACAAGATCAAGACCATGGTCAGCGTCAATCCGATCATGGTCGATGGCACCGGGATGTGCGGTGGGTGCAGGGTAAAGGTCGGCGACGAGGTGAAGTTTGCCTGTGTCGATGGACCGGATTTCGACGGCCATCTGGTCGACTTCGACGACCTTATGCTGCGCCTGCAGCGCCACAAGAATGACGAAAAACTCGCCCATGAGCGCTGGTCGGAAAACTGCCGCATGACCAACCCGCCCGGCCCGGGCGCGGGGGATGTGCTAGCGGGGGGCACCGCCGCACAAAGTGACGTACTCGAACTGCCGGACCCGTCGGAGGACGCGCCCGGAGGCTAGACCAGTTTGACGCTTGAGGGGAATCCGATGGCCAAGAAGAAGACGATACGAACCATTCCGCAGGAACGCACGCCGATGCGTGAGCAGGATGCGCTGGTGCGGGCCGGGAATTTCGAGGAAGTCGCCCGCGGCTACAATCTGGAGGACGCGCTGCGCGAATCCGAGCGTTGCCTGCTATGCCCGGACCAACCCTGCATCGCCGGCTGCCCGGTGGGCATAGATATCCCCGGATTCATCCGGAAAATCGGCGAAAAGAATCTTCGAGGCGCCTACGATATCCTCACCGACACGAACCTATTGCCCTCGGTTTGCGGTCGCGTGTGTCCGCAGGAGACCCAGTGCGAAGGTGTGTGTACGGTGGGCGAGTCGCTGGAAGCGGTCGCCATCGGGCGACTGGAGCGCTTTGTCGGCGACACCGCGATCAAGGAGGGCTGGAGCAACATTCCCTATATCGAGGCCAACGGTTTCCATGTCGGTATCGTCGGCTCCGGCCCGGCAGGCATGGCCTGCGCGGCGGATATGGCCAAGGCCGGCTGCGATGTCACTGTCTACGAAGCCTTCCATCAGCCCGGCGGCGTATTGAGATACGGCATCCCTGATTTCCGCCTGCCCAACGCAGTGATCGATGCCGAGATCGAAAATCTTAAAAAGCTCGGCATCAAATTCGAATGCAATACCCTGGTCGGCCGCCTGTTCACCATCGAACAGATGATCGACGAAATGGGCTTCCACGCGGTGTTCGTCGGAGTCGGTGCGGGCTATCCGACCATGCTGAATATTCCCGGCGATTCGCTAAATGGCGTGCTTTCGGCCAATGAATTGCTGACGCGCTGCAACCTGATGCACGCCAGGGACTTTCCCAACTTTGACACGCCATTGCCGATCGGCCGGCGCGTCGCCGTAGTCGGCGCCGGCAACACGGCGATGGATGCCATGCGCGTGTCGATCCGGCTCGGCGCGGAAAAGGTGTACTGCATTTATCGCCGTTCGCGCACCGAGGCCCCGGCGCGGGTGGAGGAAGTCCATCATGCCGAGCAGGAAGGGGTGGACTTCCACTGGCTCACCAATCCGGTGTCGGTGCTCAACGACGGCACCGGCAGCGTGCGCGGCATGCGTTGCGTGCGCATGGAACTGGGCGCGCCCGACGAGTCCGGCCGGCGTCGGCCGGTGCCGGTGGCCGACAGCGAGTTCGATTTCGAGGCGGATCTGATCGTGTACGCGATCGGCACCAATGCCAATCCGATCATGGGCCAGACCTCGGAAATGAAGCTGAACAAGTGGGGCTATATCGGCGTGGATGAGACCCTTGCCACCTCGGTGGCGGGCGTGTTCGCCGGCGGCGACATCGTCACCGGCGCGGCGACCGTGATCGAGGCCATGGGCGCCGGGCGCAAGGCCGCGCGCAGCATGAAGGCCTATCTCGGAATCCGCGATCCGGCGTTGCCCTATTGCGGCGCCACGGGCGGAGAAGCCCTGTTCGGGATCGACGAGCGGGAAAGGAACTTCGCGCGTGTACGCGTTGCCTGACACCAATCGCAAGACAGCGGCTACGGAAAAAACATGAACGAAACGACACTGCAAAAACCGCTCAAAAAACCTCGCAAATCGAATGGATCGGTGGCAGGAAAGAAAGCGGCCGTGACCCTGAAGGAGCACATCGTCGAAATCATCAGCGATTCCGGCGAAGGTGCACAAAAGTGCGGCCAGTCACTGGGTTCGATTGCCGCGCAGATGGGCAACGGCATCTGGACCACAGAAATCATTCCCGCCGAAATTCGCCCGCCGGCGCGCAGCGTCGCTGGCGCCAGCGGCAACCGGATACGCATTGGCGCGGGCTACATCACCAACGGCGGTGACGAGACCGACCTCGTGGTGGCCTTCAACGAGCAGGTGCTGCTGGGGCGGGTGCGCGCCAAGGAACTCAAGCCCGGCTGCATCATCCTGCTTGAAAGCATGTGGCGCAGCCACGCCGATGCAAAAATCGTGGCGTCGTACATCGAGACCCATAGCCGGCTGGTGGCCGCCGGTTACAGGGTGTACGAGATCCCGATGGAACAGGAGTGCAAGACCGTGGTCGCCGATGCGCGACGCGGCAAGAACATGTTCGTGCTCGGAATGCTGTGCCATATCTACAGCCTCGAGCTGAAGTTGGCGGTGGATCAGATCGTGCTGGCCTTCGGCAAAAAAGACCGGAGCGTGGTCGATGCGAATATCCGACTGCTCGAAGCCGGGCACGCCTGGGCTGCGGCCAATCTGGATTTTTGCTACCGCATTCCGGCGCAGCGCTCGACCGAGCCGCAGATCGTAGTCAACGGCAACACGGCACTGGCGCTGGGCGTTATGGCATCGGGCATGGAGATCTGCGCCATGTACCCGATAACGCCGGCGACCTCGGCTTCGCACTATCTGTCCGAAGTATTCGAGAAGGTTGGCGGCATCGTGCACCAGGCCGAGGACGAGATTGCTGCCTGCGCCTTCGCCATCGGCGCCTCTTACGCCGGCAAATGCACGGTCACCATCACCTCCGGCCCCGGCTATTCCCTGAAGCAGGAAGCGATCGGGCTGGCCGTCATGGCTGAGATTCCGCTGGTGGTGGTCAACGTTCAGCGCGGCGGACCCAGCACCGGCCAGCCGACCAAGATGGAGCAGGGCGACCTGATGACCGCGATCTTCGGCAGCCACGGCGACGCGCCGAAGGTGGTCATGGCGCCGGGCACCATCGAGGAGTGCTTCTACTCGATCATCACCGCGCGCAAGATCGCCGAGACCTTCAACATGGTGGTGGTGGTCCTCACCGATGCGGGGCTCGCCACCTCACAGCAGCC
This sequence comes from uncultured beta proteobacterium, assembly GCA_903933395.1. Classification (GTDB taxonomy): domain Bacteria; phylum Pseudomonadota; class Gammaproteobacteria; order Burkholderiales; family Rhodocyclaceae; genus Sulfuritalea. Next base: position 14,849 of record CAIZKA010000498.1, read on the forward strand.
ATTCCCGCGGCCGACGTTTAACGAGTCCTGGCTGGCGCCGCCGGTTGACCAGAGCCCGGTGCCGCCGGGCGCCCGGCCATACGACTGGGACGAAAACACCGGGTTGGCGCGTCGCTTCATTCCCGGCCAGCCCGGCGGCATGCACGCCCTGACGGGGCTCGCCCACGACCGCGACAGCCATGTCGCCTACGATGCGGAAATCAACGAACAGACCCTGCGCTTTCGTAGCCTGAAGCTCGCGGCGCTGCAGAAGACGCTCAAGGCGCCGCGAGTGTTCGGCGATGCCAAGGGCGATTTGCTGGTGATCGGTTGGGGAAGCACCAAGGGAGCCATCGAGGAAGCGGTCGAGGCCATGCGTGCAGAGGGCCAGAAGGTGTCGTCCCTGCACCTGCAGTTCCTGCAACCCCTGCCGCCGGGAATCAAGGAAATCCTGCAGGGCTTCGGCAAGCTCATGACCATCGAGAACAACTGGAGCGACCAACCCGAGGACCGCATCATCGACGAGAACAATCGCCGCTATTCCTCCCTGGCCATCCTGTTGCGTTCGCGTTACCTGCTGGATATCGACTGCTGGAGCGAGGTCAGGGGCCAGCCGATCAAGCCGAGCACCATCCGCCGCGTGATGCAGCGAAAGTTGAAGCAGGAAGGGATCCAGCCATGAACATGATGTCCGCCACCGAATGCCTGTTGCAGATGTGCGACGAGCATCTCGAACTCGAAGACTATGCCAGCGGCGTGCCGCGCTGGTGCACCGGCTGTGGCGACAACGCCATACTCGCGGCGGTGCAGCGGCTATGCCGGGATGAGGGATTGCGGCCGGAGAAAACCGTGTTTGTCTCCGGCATAGGTTGTTCCAGCCGCTTTCCGCATTACATGAAGACCTACGGTTTTCACGGCATACACGGGCGTGCGTTGCCCATCGCCGAAGGCATCAGGATGGCGCGGCCCGACCTCAAGGTGTTCGTCAACACCGGCGACGGCGACTGCTGCAGCATTGGTGCCGCGCACTGGATCCACGCTATCCGCTACAACATGAACATCACCGTGTTTCTCCATGACAACCAGATATACGGCCTGACCAAGAAGCAGGCCTCGCCCACCTCCCCGATCGGCACCAGGAGCAACACCACGCCACGAGGCAGTTATCTGGAGGCCCTGAATCCGCTATCGGTGACGCTCGGGGTGCAGAACGTTTCCTTCGTCGCGCAGGCGGTCGACTGGATTCCCGAGGTTCTCTTCGACATAGTCAAGGCGGCCTACCAGCACAAGGGCTTGTCCTTCGTGCGCATCGTCCAGCGCTGCCCGGAGTGGCTGCCGACCTCGCTCGACCCGTGGCTGCACGACCCCAACAAGGTGCTGCTGCTGAACCACGAGAACGGCCTGCAGTCCAGCGCCGGTTTGTCCAGGGTATACAAGAACCAGTTGCAGCACGACCCCGCGAACATCGACAGGGCGCGCGAAATCGCGTCGAGTACCGATGTCGTCCCGGTCGGCATCCTGTACCGCAACCCCGAAGTGCCGTGCTATGAGGACCTGCGGCGTTCCGACACGTTGCACACGCCCGAGCTGACCCGGGACGGGCTCAACGCGGAGCTGGACAAGTACACCGTCTGGCCGCGCGAAGCACGAGCCGCGTAAGCCCGAGCGCGTCAATTCCAGGAGTTTGAATCTTCACTCGCAAGCCAGACCGAGCAAATCATGGAAGCCAACACACAAGCCCACGTTGCCTTTTTTCTGACCGGCCGCCGGCCAAGCGAACATCTGGACGCCGTCGATGGACTGGATCTGTGGCCGGCGCTGTTCGCGGGCTACCGGGATCTCACCCGCCTGCGCTACGATTTTCCGCTGCTGCTGGTTGGCAAGCGTTCGGACCATTTGATGGTGCAGTCGCTGTCTGGCCTCATCGACGCCGCCTTGGCCGATGCCACGCGTGGCGGCGACGGCGAGCGGATCAGGAAGCATGTGCTGCGTCTGGAGCAGGAAATTCGCACTCTGGTTGCCGCCGGTGCCGTCGGCTCGTTTTCTGCGCTGTGGGACAGGGCAGCGGGCGAACTCGGGGCGAGTGCCGACCAAGGAATTGAAGACAGCCTGCGCCGCACCAGCGCCGCGATAAAGAAGGTCGATGGCGATCTGGCTGACTGCGATGCTGCGCTGCCCGCGCGCCTGCTGCAGCATGCATGGGCCGCGGTACAAAGGCAGAAGGCTGAACAATTCCGCGAACATGTATCCCGCCTGGTGCTGAAGCTGTCCGACATCCTCAAGGCCGACCATGAACGCTCCGAGGCGGGGCGCAGCGCCAAACACCTTAAGGCGGCGGTCGGCACCGGCTTCGTCGAGGCCTTCGATTTCGATGCCATGTCGCGCATGCTTTCGACGGCACTGCCGAAGGACGAGTTTCCCGAGCCGCGGCGTCGGCGCATCGGCCAGTTGCTTGACGTCCTGCGCGCGCAGCAGTTCTTTCCCACCCCCGCTCTGGCAACCAAAAAGACCGGCGCCGCAAAGTCCTACTCATTTGTCTTCGACAACTGCGCCGAGGCGCTCGCCGCTTTTCGCAAGCGACTGCCCAAGCTGATCGAACTGGCCAAGGCGATTGCCATCGCCGAGCTTGAAATCGACGGCCAGTACAGCGAAGCCAAGCACGATGCCCTGTTCGAGCAATTTGGCGCGAACGGACTCGACCCGCAGGATCTGACGCCGTTTCCCGACTATCTGGTCTGCGTCAATGCGGGAAGAATGCAGGCGGCTGAGCATGCGCAGCTCATGGAGATACTTTCCTCGGGTTTGCCGATCAAGATACTGCTACAGATCGACGACATTCTCGAAGAAGCGCCGGACGGGGAAGGCAACCTCAATTCCGGCATGCGCAGCCGGCAGACCGCCAACATGGCTATCGGGCTGAACGAGGTGTATGTGCTGCAATCAAGCAGTTCCAACCTGTACCGCTTCCGCGAGCGCATGCTGCGCGGTCTGAATTATCGCGGCCCCGCCCTGTTCAGCATTTTTTCAGGGGCCAGCGGAACGGCCTCCGGTTTGCCGCCGTACCTGGTGTCGGCGGCGGCGATGGAGTCACGCGTCTTTCCGGCGTTTACCTACGACCCGTCCGCCGGCCCGAACTGGGCGTCGCGCTTCCACCTCGAAGCCAATCCCCAGGTCGATCTCGACTGGCCGATCCGGGGTTTTGCCTATGAAGATGAACAGCACCAGCGGGTATCGGAGGATCTTGCCTTCACGCTGGTCGACTTTGTTGCCAGCGACCGCCGCTACGCCAGACACCTAGCGCGTGTGCCGCGACAGAAATGGAACGGTAGCATGATCCCGGTGGATGAGTCGCTCACGCGCGAGCGCAAAGGTCTGCCGGACAAGGTACCCAGCCTGCTGATGGTCGATGCCGGCAACGTGCTGCAGAAAGTCATAGTCGACGAGCGCCTGATCCGCGAGGCACGCCGTTGCCGCGAAATGTGGCACAGCTTGCAGGAACTGGGTGGCGTGCACAATTCCCACGCCGAAAGGCTGGTCGCGCGCGAACGGAAAGCCTGGGAAGAACGCATGCAGCAGGAAGCCGAGGTACTTGCCGCCGCCTTGCCGTTGTCCCCGCCTGCCGCAGCAGCAGTTGCTTCCTTGGAGCCGGAGCCGGAGCGTTCGCCAGATGAGGCCTACATCGAGACCGCGCGCTGCTCGACCTGCGACGAGTGCACCCAGATCAACAAGCAGATGTTCGCCTACGACAACAACAAGCAGGCCTACATCGCCGACATCAACGCCGGAACCTACGCCCAACTGGTGGAGGCCGCGGAAAGCTGCCAGGTGTCGGTCATCCATCCGGGTAAGCCGCGCAATCCGAAGGAACCGGGCCTGGAAGAATTGCTCAAGCGCGCCGAGCCGTTTCGGTGAACCCTTGCCCTTGATGGCAGGGTAGCGGCGTTCAATTCACCGGCAGCGTGCCGGCTTTCAGGACGTGCTGGCCGTTGCGTGCCAAAGTCGTAGCTGATCCAGCGAAAGGGGGTCTGTCGCGGCCAACACCATGCGCGCGCCGTCGAAGTTCTCGTTGATGGTGTAGTCGCTTAAGGTGATGACCGTCGGGATGCCGGCCGCCAGGCTGGCCGCCAGCCCGTGCGAGGAATCTTCCACGACGAGGCAATCGCGCGGCGGTAGATTGAGTTGCTTCAGGGTCCAAAGATAGATATCCGGCGCGGGCTTCTTGGCTGCAGCGACACTGCCTGATGCGATGGTATCGAACCAGGTATCGGCATTCGGTCCAAGATTCGCTCTCAACAGACCCACTACGTTCTCCAGCTTCGAGCTCGATGAAATCGCCAGCCGCACGCCCTCGGTGCGCGCATCGCAAAGCAGTTGGCCGATGTCGGCCCGCAGCGGAATCGCTCCGGCGGCAAGCAGGCGCTGGTAATTGCGTGTCTTTAGGTCATGCAGCCGATGCAGCAACTCGTCGAAATCGGGGCGCAGGCACGTCTCCGGATCATAACGCTCGGCGTAATGGCGCATCCGTTCCAGGCCGCCGGTTACATCCAGCAAGGTGCCGTAAAAGGCTTCGTCCCAGTGCCAAGGCAGCCCGACTTCGGCGAAAGCCGCGTTGAACGCCGGGCGATGGCCGTCGCGTTCGGTGTTGGCAAGGGTACCGTCGACATCAAAAATTATCGCGCGCAGAGCCATGATGAGTAACACCCGACATGAAATGAGGGATAAAGACTAGCCGATTTTTGGCCGGGAGGGAAAATCCGGCGAATTTTTTTATGGAAGCTGATTCATGCCGGTTCTAGTTCCGGCCTAACGCCTGCTTGCGGAGGCATTAGCCTTCACTGAAACTCTTCTACGCATTGTTTTGCTGGAAGCCGGACGGTGCTAGAGTGCACCCCAACTGGCGCCAGCGCCCCGTTGGCGATCATCCAGTAGCACCGTAACCGGAGACCAAGCGCACGTGAAACCGACGAATATCGGCGCACACGACTATTTTCACAAGGTCGTGGATTGTCAATGGGCCTGTCCGGCCCACACCCCCGTACCCGAGTACATCCGCCTGATTGCCGCCGGCCGTTACTCGGATGCCTACATGATAAATTGGCGCTCGAACGTCTTTCCGGGCATTCTCGGACGCGTTTGCGACCGCCCCTGCGAGCCGGCCTGTCGCCGCGGCAGGGTGGACAAGGAACCGGTCGCGATCTGTCGCTTGAAGCGCGTGTGCGCCGACCTCAAGGACGACATCCAGGACCGCCTGCCGCGCGCGCCGGAGAAGAAGAACGGCAAGCGCATCGCCTGCGTCGGCGCCGGGCCAGCCTCGCTGACCGTGGCGCGCGACTTGGCCTCGATCGGCTATCAGGTCACCGTATTCGACAACGGACCCTTGCCCGGCGGCATGATGCGCAGCCAGATTCCGAAATTTCGCCTGCCCGACAGCGTCATCGACGAAGAGTGCGGCTACATCATCAACCTGGGCGTCGAAACCCGCTACAACCAGTGGGTCAATAGCCTGCGCGAACTGGTGGATGGCGATTGGGAAGCCGTCTTCGTCGGCACCGGGGCACCGCGCGGCCGCGATGCGCCGATCCCGGGCCGTGAGGAAGCCGCCAAATTCATACATATCGGCATCGATTGGCTGGCCAATGTGGCTTTCGGCCATACGACGACCATTTCCAAGCGCGTGATCGTGCTGGGGGGGGGCAACACGGCCATGGACTGCTGCCGTTCGGCGCGACGGATGGGCGGCGAGGACGTCAAGGTCATCGTCCGCAGCGGTTTCGAGGAAATGAAGGCCTCGCCGTGGGAAAAGGAAGAGGCCATCCATGAAGGCATTCCCATCCTCAACATGCGAGTGCCCAAGGAGTTCCGCCACGACAACGGCAAGCTGACCGGCGTGCTGTTCGAAATCGTGCGCGCCGAATACGACGCAAAGGGGCGACGCAGCCTGGTGGCGACCGGGGAACCTGACGAATTCCATGCGTGCGATGAGGTCCTCGTCGCCATCGGTCAGGAAAATTCCTTCCCCTGGATCGAGAAGGACATCGGCCTCGAATTCGACAAGTGGGGCATGCCGGTGCTCAACGAGAAGACGCTGCAATCCACGCTGCCCAAGGTCTTCTTCGGCGGTGATGCCGCACTGGGTCCGAAGAACATCATCACGGCCGCGGCTCAGGGCCACGAAGCGGCGATTTCCATCGACTTGTTCTGCCGCGGTCGGAAGCTCGATGATCGTCCGCCACCCATGACCAACCTCGTCAGCCAGAAAATGGGCATTCACGAGTGGAGCTACGACAACCAGGTTTCAGAGGAAGAGCGCAAGAAGGTGCCGGTCAAGGCGCTGGAAAAGACGCTCAAGGACATCAAACTCGAACTCGAAATGGGCTTCGATCCCTTCATGGCCTGCGCCGAAGCCGAGCGCTGCCTCAATTGCGACATCGAGACGGTGTTCACGGTCAAAACCTGCATCGAATGCGACGCCTGCGTCGATATCTGTCCGACGGAGTGCATCACCTTCACCAGCAATGGCGAAGAGGATGATCTGCGCGGCCGGCTCAAGGCGCCGGCGAAGAACCATGAACAGGCGCTGTATGTTTCCGATGTGCTTAAGACGGGGCGCGTCATGGTCAAGGACGAGAACATCTGCCTGCATTGCGGCATGTGCGCCGAGCGCTGCCCGACCGGTGCCTGGGACATGCAGAAATTCTTCCTGCAATGCGCCGAAGCCGGGACAGAAGTGAAAAGGACATGAGTGCCATGAAACCAATCCAGAGCAGCAACGACTTTGTCATCAAGTTTGCCAACGTCAATGGTTCGGGCTCCGCATCCGCCAACGAGATGTTTGCCCGAGCCATCATGCGCATGGGCGTTCCCGTGGCGCCGCGCAACATCTTTCCCTCGAACATCCAGGGTATGCCTACCTGGTACGAGATGCGCGTCTCGGCGGCCGGTTGGCTGGGCCGTCGCGGTGGCTGTGACCTGATGGTGGCGATGAATCCGCAGACCTGGGACCGCGACATTGCCGAGATCGAGCCCGGCGGCTATCTGTTCTACGATTCGACCAAGGCGCAGCCCCGTTCGCGCTTTCGCGACGACATCACGGTGCTGGGTATTCCTCTCACCGAAATCTGCAATCGCGAATACACCGATGCGCGCCAGCGGCAGTTGTTCAAGAACATCATGTATGTCGGCGCCCTCACGGCCTTGCTCGGCATGGAATTCGGCGTCGTCGAGAAGCTGATCGCCGATCAGTATCGCGGCAAGGACAAGCTGATCGACGCCAACGTCAATGCCCTGAAACTTGGCTACGACCACGCCAAGGCCGAGCTTTCCTGTCCGATCGGCTTGCGCATCGAACGTGCTGACGGCGTCGGCAAGCAAATTTTCATCAACGGCAACAATGCCTGCGGCCTCGGCGCGGTGTACGGCGGCGCCACTGTTGCCGGCTGGTACCCGATCACGCCGTCGACTTCGGTGATCGAGGCCTTCGGCAGCTATTGCCGAAAGTACCGCACCGACCCCGACAATGGCATGGCGCGCTACGCGATCGTCCAGGCAGAGGACGAACTGGCCTCGATCGGCATGGTGATCGGTGCCGCCTGGAACGGCGCGCGCGCCTTTACGGCCACCTCCGGCCCGGGCATTTCGCTGATGCAGGAGTTCTTCGGTCTTGCCTACTTTGCCGAAGTGCCGGTCGTGGTGTTCAACGTGCAACGCGGCGGGCCGTCCACCGGCATGCCGACGCGCACCCAGCAATCCGACCTGATCGCCTGCGCTTACGCATCCCACGGCGATACCAAGCATGTGCTGCTGTTTCCCGAAGATCCCTACGAGTGCTTCACGCTCGGCGCGCAGGCCTTCGACCTCGCGGATCGCCTGCAGACCCCGGTCTTCGTCCTGCTTGACCTCGACATCGGCATGAACGACAGGTTGTGCCAGCCTTTCGACTGGGATGACAGCCGCCGCTACGATCGCGGCAAGGTGATGACGGCAGAAATGCTGGACGCCGGAAAGAACTTCGGTCGCTATCTCGACGTCGACGGCGACGGAATTCCCTGGCGCACGATTCCCGGCGCGCACCCGACCAAGGGAGCCTTCTTCAGCCGGGGCACCACGCGCAATGCCTATGCCAAGTACAGCGAGGCCGGGACCGACTATGTCTACAACATGGAGCGCCTGCGGCACAAGTTCGAAACGGCCAAGAAAATGATCCCGGCGCCGGTGCTGAAGCCGGCGTCCCAGGCGACCCGCTTCGGCGCGATCTACTATGGCTCGACCAGTCCGGCCATGGCTGAGGCATCCGCGCTGCTCGAAGCCCAGGGCGTCCATGTCGACACCCTGCGCGTGCGCGGCTTCCCGTTTGCCGACGAAGTCATCGACTTCATCAACGACCATGATTTTGTCTTCGTCGTCGAGCAGAACGAAAGCGGCCAGTTGCGCATGCTGCTGATGAACGAGGGTGAGGTCGATCCGAAGCGTCTGATCCGCGTCCTTCACTACGACGGCACGCCGATCACCGCACGCTTCATTTCAGGCAGGATCGCCGATGCGCTTTCCAAGCACAAGGTGACCCCCATTCGCAAACAGGTGGCCTCATGACCTATCTCGCCAAACCCAAGCTGCTGCGCGCCGATGCCCCGAAAAATACCCTGGGCTATACGCGGCGCGACTACGAAGGCGCCATTTCGACGCTGTGCGCCGGTTGCGGCCACGATTCGATCAGTGCCGCGATCGTGCAGGCCTGCTTCGATCTCGACATCGAACCGCACCGGGTGGCCAAGCTCTCCGGTATTGGCTGTTCGTCGAAGACGCCGGACTATTTCCTCGGCGCCTCGCACGGCTTCAACACTACCCACGGTCGCATGCCGTCGGTGTTGACCGGCGCCGCGCTGGCGAACCGCGACCTGACCTACATGGGCATCTCGGGCGACGGCGATTCGGCCTCCATCGGCATCGGCCAGTTCGCCCATGCCATGCGGCGCGGCGTGAACATGACCTACATCGTCGAAAACAACGGTGTCTACGGCCTGACCAAGGGCCAGTTTTCGGCTACCGCCGACAAGGGATCGAAGAGCAAGCGTGGCGTCGTGAACAACGATACGCCGATCGACCTTGTCGCCCTCGCGCTGCAACTCGGCGCCAGCTATGTCGCGCGCAGTTTTTCGGGCGACAAGGAACAGCTGATACCCCTGATCAAGGGCGCCCTGCGTCACCGCGGACCGGCCTTCATCGACGTCATCAGCCCCTGCGTCACGTTCAACAACCACGCCGGGTCGACCAAGAGTTACGACTACGTGCGCGAGCACAATGATGCCGTCAATCGCCTCGACTTCATCCTGCCGCGCGACCAGATCAACGCCTCCTACGCCCCGGGTGAACTGCGCCGCATCATCCAGCACGACGGCTCGATCCTGCACCTGCGAAAGCTGGACAACGATTACGATCCGTCGGACCGCGTCGGTGCCATGAACCATCTGCAGGAGCGGCATGCCCTGGGCGAGATTGTCACCGGCCTGCTCTATGTGGACAGCAGTGCCGAAGACCTGCATCGCCATCTGAACACGGTGGAGAAGCCGCTGAACCAGCTCGGTGATGCCTATCTTTGCCCCGGCAGCAAGGCACTGGACGCGCTCAACGCTGCGCTGCGCTAGGGAATTCCGGAGCTTGCTCCGGACTTGATCCGGGGTCGAGCCCGGAATGACGGCGTAAGGCTTATTCCTTCGGCGGTTTTGGCCGCTTGCCGATCACGACGTCGACGCCAACACCGCGACCTTCGCGTTTCAATTCGAAGCGTGAGGTCTTCCCCGGTTCCAGTGCGGCGATCAGTTCCAGCATTACCTGGGCATCCTTCACCGGCTTGCCGGCGACCTGGGTCAGCACGTCGCCGGGTTTGATGCCGGCCTTGTCGGCCGGACCGCCGCGCATTACGCCGGCAATCAGCGCACCCTCGGTGCCGGCCAGCTTGAAGGATTCCGCCAGTTCCGGCGTTATTTCCTGTACCTCGATGCCGACCCAGCCGCGCGTCACGCCGCCGGTCTTGACGATCTGTTCCATTACGCTCTTCGCCAGCGAGACGGGAATCGCAAAGCCGATGCCCATCGAACCGCCGCTTTGCGAATAGATCGCCGTGTTGATGCCGACCAGGTGGCCGTTGGCATCGACCAGCGCTCCACCCGAATTACCGGGATTGATCGCCGCGTCGGTCTGGATGAAGTTCTCGAAGGTGTTGATGCCCAGATGCGAGCGGCCCAGCGCCGAAACGATGCCGGATGTGACCGTCTGGCCGACACCAAAGGGATTGCCGATGGCCAGCACCACGTCGCCGACGCGCAGGGTATCGCTGCTGCCGAAGGCGATGACCGGCAACTTGTGGTCGGCCGGGATGCGCAGCACCGCCAGATCGGATTCCGGGTCCGAACCGACCACGCGCGCCTTGTACTTGCGCCCGTCGTTGTGGGCGACCTCGATTTCGTCGGCGCCGTCGATGACGTGGAAATTGGTCAGGATATAGCCTTCAGGCGAGACCACCACACCGCTGCCCAGCCCCGAGCGGCGCTGGGACTGTTCGCCGAAGCGGTCACCGAAGAAGTGTCGGAATATCGGATCGTCGATGAAGGGGGGGCGCGGACCCTTCACTTCCTGGCTGGTGAAAATATGTACCACCGCCGGAACCGCTTTTTTTGCCGCGTCGGCAAAGGAGCCCGGACGATGCACCTCGCTGCCGGCGGGAGCCTCGACCACGGTCGCCACTTCGAGGACACCGCTGCCGCTGTCGGGCAGATGGGCCAGCCACTCGGGCTTCAGCGTCTTGACGACGAACAGGACAGCAATGCAGACCGTGACGGTCTGGGCAAAAATCAGCCAAAGGCGGCGCATAATTTGGTTTTCGTCATGTTCCCGGCATTGCCGGGAACAGTTTTCCTTGCGGGCGGGGTATGAATGATGTCGGGTGATTTTGTACTACGGGAAGATCTTCGCGCCGATCTGGACTCTCTGCTGGACGCCGCGCGCTTTCGGGATTATTGCCCAAACGGCCTGCAAGTGGAAGGCCGCGAGCGGGTCGCGCGCATCGTCTGCGGGGTTACCGCCTGCCAGGCGCTTGTCGAGGCGGCCATCGAGCGCAAGGCGGATGCGCTGCTGGTGCACCACGGCTGGTTCTGGAAGGCCGAAGACGGCCGCATCACGGGTTTTCGCAAACAGCGCATGGCGCGTCTGCTGGCGCATGACATCAACCTGTTCGCCTACCATCTGCCGCTCGATGCCCATGCCACCCTGGGCAACAATGCGCAACTGGGCTTGCGCTGCGGCTGGAGCATCGACGGTCGTTTCGGCGATCAGGACATCGGTTTTGTCGGCGTCCCGCCGGCGCCGACTCTTGCCGGTGACCTGGCGCGGCATGTCGGGCAGGTCCTGGGTCGCGCACCCCTGCTGATCGGGGATGCAGCGCGCAAGGTTGAACGCATTGCGTGGTGCAGCGGCGGCGCGCAGGGCTACTTCGAAGCGGCCCTGGCTACCGGTGCCGACGTCTTCGTTTCGGGCGAGATATCGGAACAGACCGTGCACCTTGCGCGCGAAACCGGCATGGCCTTCCTCGCCGCAGGACACCACGCCACAGAGCGCTACGGGGTGATGGCGCTGGGCGCGCATCTCGAAGGGAAATTCGGCATCCATTGCGAGTTCGTCGATATCGACAATCCGGCGTGATCATTCCGGTGATTGGAGCGGGACGACCGCACGCTGATCTGCCGTGACCTATGCCCCTTCGTTTCATGCGGATGCGCACGCGGGCCGACGGAAAGAAACTTCACGACCAGTGCGCCGAGAGTAAAATTCGCGTCTGGTTACTGACCCGATGGTCAGTAATGATATTCAACAAGAGAATCGTCGCCTGGCCTGGTAGATGCCGCGGCGCCGCCCAAAGCGAGAACGCCCCATGTCATCCAAGAAACGCCCGCTGGTCATTGTCATCGCTGTCATCGGCCTTTCAGGTCTGGCTGCTTTTGCCTGGTATGCCAATCAATCCGCCGGCAGTGCCCCGGCGGCAGGCGGCGCCAAGCCGGGCGCCCCGGCCGGCGGTCCGCCCGGTGGTTTTGCGATGGCGGTCGAAATCGCCAAGGTGGCCTCCGGCAAGCTCGACGACGAGGTCACTGCGGTCGGCTCGCTGAAATCCGTGGACTCCGTGGTATTGCGGCCGGAAGTGTCGGGGCGGGTCGCGGCGATCCGCTTTGCCGACGGCCAGAAGGCGGCCAAAGGTGCCGTGCTGATCGAACTGGATGCGCAGACACAGGCGGCCGAATTGCAGCAGGCGAAGGCCAACCTCGGGCTGGCGCAGGCCAACGCCAAGCGCAACGAGGACTTGTATCAGAAGAAGTTCGTTTCGCAACGCGCGCTCGAAGAAACCCAGGCGCAGCTCAAGGTGCAGGAGGCCGGCGTCGCGTTGGCGGCGGCCAAGCTCGACAAGATGTCCTTGCGCGCGCCCTTCGCCGGTGTTGTCGGTCTGCGCAGCGTCTCCGTCGGCGATTACGTCAAGGAAGGCCAGGAACTGGTCAATTTCGAAGGGGTGACCACGCTGAAGGTGGATTTCCGTTTGCCGGAGATGCACCTGGCCAAGCTCGCCAGGGGCCAGCGCGTCGAGCTCACCAGCGATGCGATGCCGGGCAGGCACTTTGCCGCAACGCTCGATGCGATCGATCCGCTGATCGATGCCAACGGTCGTTCCCTGGCCGTACGGGCCAGGCTCGACAACACCGACGGCGCGCTGCGCCCCGGCATGTTCGTGCGCGTGCGCCTGATTTTCGCCAGCCGCGAAAACGTTCTGACCGTTCCGGAGCAGGCGTTGGTGCCTGCGGCACAGGGGATTTCTGTCTTTGTCGTGATTGACGGCAAGGTGAAACAGACACCGGTGAAACCCGGGCAGCGCCTTGCAGGCAGCGTCGAGATTGTCGAGGGATTGAAGGCCGGCGACATCGTCGTTACGGCGGGTCAGCTCAAGCTGCGCGACGGCGCGCCGGTGAAGCCGGTCGACGCCCCGCCGCCGGGCGGCACGGCGGAGACAAAGCCGGCACAGGGCCGGTGAGATGAGGATCTCAGAACTCTGCATCCAGCGCCCGGTTTTTGCGACCGTGATGAGCCTCACGGTCATGCTGATCGGGCTCGTCTCCTATACGCGGCTGCCGGTACGCGAATATCCGAAGATCGACGAGCCGGTGGTGACCGTCGATACCACCTATCGCGGCGCCTCGGCGGAGATCATCGAGTCGCAGATCACCAAGCCGCTGGAAGATTCCCTCGCGGGCATCGAGGGCGTCGACGTCCTCTCCTCGATCTCGCGCGCCGAGAACAGCCAGATTTCGGTGCGCTTCAAGATCGAGCGCAATCCGGATTCGGCCGCTTCCGACGTACGCGACCGCGTCGCCCGCGTGCGCGCCAAACTGCCGCAGGCGATCGAAGAGCCGGTGATCGCCAAGGTAGAGGCCGACGCCAATCCGATCATCTGGGTCGCCTTTTCATCCGACCAGCATTCGCCGCTCGAGGTCACCGACTTCGCCAGCCGTGTCGTCAAGCCGCGGCTGCAGACCCTTCCGGGCGCGGCCGATGTGCGCA
>CAIZKA010000499.1 GCA_903933395.1 uncultured beta proteobacterium
GACGGCAACGGCAAGCAGCAGCAGGATGAAGGGCAGGGTGTCGGTCATGGAGGAAACTGAACTAGGGCGGAAGATATGTGGCGCGGTTGCTATAATTTGGTTCCATCATAAACGCCAGCACCCGATGAACCAAGTCATCAAGCCGCCGGAATTTTCGTCCATGGCTCGCGTCCATGACGATGATCGCGCCGTGATCATGGGCCGCCAGGTGCTGGAAATCGAAGCCGCGGCAGTGGCCGCGCTGGCGCGTCGTCTGGGCGGCGAATTCCGCGCTGCGGTGGCACTCATCCTCGGCAGCCGCGGCCGTGTCGTCGTCAGCGGCATCGGCAAGTCCGGGCATATCGCGCGCAAGCTGGCCGCCACCTTTGCCAGCACGGGTACCCCGGCCTATTTCGTCCATGCCGCCGAGGCCGTGCATGGCGATCTGGGCATGATCACCCGCGACGATGTGCTGATCGCCATTTCCAACTCGGGCGAGAATGACGAACTGCTGACCATCGTGCCGCTGGTGAAGCGCCTGGGCGGCAAGCTGATCGCCATCACCGGCAACGAGACCTCTTCCCTGGCGCAGGAAGCCGACATCCACCTCGACGCCCGCGTCGATCAGGAAGCCTGTCCGCTGAATCTCGCCCCCACCGCCAGCACCACGGCGGCGCTGGCCCTGGGCGACGCGCTCGCCGTGGCCCTGCTCGACGCCCGGGGCTTCGGCGCCGAAGACTTCGCCCGCTCCCACCCCGGCGGTGCCCTGGGCCGCAAGCTGCTCACCCATGTCCGCGACGTGATGCAAGTCGATGTGCCGACGCTGGACGAAAACCTGCCGGTTCCGCTCGCCCTGGCAGCGATGACGCAAGGCGGCATGGGTATGGCGGTGATACTCGATGCGGCGGCGAACATTACCGGCATATTCACCGACGGCGACCTGCGCCGTGCCATGGAGCGCCTCGGCGACCTGCGCGCCACGCCGGTGGCCGAAGTCATGACGCGCCATCCGCGCAGCATCGGCAGCCGTCGCCTGGCCGTCGAGGCCGTGGAAATGATGGAAGCCAACAAGATCAACCAGCTGTTGGTGACCGACGATGCCGGCGCCCTGTGCGGCGCATTGAACATGCATGACCTGTTCCGGGCGAAAGTCGTCTGATGAGCCGGGCCATGACAACGGAAATGCAGCAACGGAGGGGGTGCCGCGCATGAGAAACAGGTCCACCTCGATAATCCCGCTGGTGATGCTGCTGCTGCTGGCTGCGGTCACTTTCTGGCTCAGCCAGGTGATCCAGGGCAGAACCCCGCGCGGCCCGCTGCGCCACGACCCCGACTACTGGGCCGAGCGCATGGAGATGCGTCGCTTCGATATCAACGGCACGCTGCAACACACCCTCGTCACCGAAAAGCTGGTGCATTACCCCGACGATGACACGACGATTCTCACCGAGCCGCACCTCACCTATCATAAAGTGCCGCCGATCGAGGTATTTGCCCGCATGGGTTACGTCGGTCGCGACGGCAAGGAAGTCGATCTGGTCGATGAGGTAAAGGTTATTCGCCACGGCGCAACGGACGATTTGCCGCCGACCGTGCTGGAAACGAGGGCCCTCAAGGTTTTCCCCGACGAGGAAAAAGGCAGCAGCAAGGATCCGGTGATCCTTACCCGGGGCGCCAGCGTCCTGCACGGCACCGGATTCGAGACTGACAACAGCACCGGCATCACGGTCGTGCACGGCCGCGTTACCGGCACAATCCATCAAAACCGGACCGAGAAACGATGAACGCCATTCCCAGATTCGCCGCCATTGCCGGCATCGCCGGCCTCATGCTTGCCACGACGACGGCATGGGCGGAAAAGGCCGACGCCACCAAGCCCGTCAATATCGAGGCCGACCGGGTTTCCGTCGACGATGTGAAGAAAGTCCAGACATTCGAGGGCAATGTGCAGCTGGTCAAGGGTACCCTGATCATCCGCGCCGAACGCATCGTGATTACCCAGGACGACGACGGCTATCAGCGCGGCGTCGCCACCGGCACCGGAGCTTCCCTGCCGACCTTCCGTCAAAAGCGCGAAGGCCTTGACGAATACATCGAAGGCGAAGCCGAACGCATCGAGCACGATGCGCAATCGGAAAAAACCGAGTTCTTCACTCGCGCCCGGGTCAAGCGCGGGCTGGATGAAGTTCGCGGCCAGTTCATTTCCTACGACGCGAAGACCGAACAGTATTTTGTTACCAGCGGCCCCAACGGCACCCGCGCCAAACCGGGGAGCAATGATCGCGTCCGCGCCGTCATCCAGTCCAAGAACGCGGGAGACAGCACAACCACCGAAGCGGCCGGCAAGGAAAGCAGTCCGGTCCCCAAACAAAAGAAGAAGGCGGGCAGCCCGGTCACCCCACCGCCGCCACGGCCCCCTGTGCCAACCCCTGCGCTGAAGAACGCGCAGGACATCGCGTCCCCCCGTCAGGAGTCCTCGAAGTGAGTTACGAAAACATCATCGTCGAAACCCGCGGCAAGGTGGGGTTGATAACGCTCAACCGGCCCAAGGCCATGAATGCCCTGAACGACAGGATGATCGATGAAATAAGTGCCGCCCTCGACGCCTTCGAAGCCGACCCGAACATCGGTTGCATGGTCATCACCGGCTCGGACAAGGCCTTTGCCGCCGGAGCCGACATCGGTGCCATGGCCGGCTGGAACTTCATGGACGTCTATAAAACCGATTACATCAGCCGCAACTGGGACCGCATCGGGCGCTGCCGCAAACCGCTCATTGCCGCGGTCGCCGGCTTTGCCCTGGGCGGCGGGTGCGAACTGGCCATGATGTGCGACATGATCTTCGCCGCCGATACTGCCAAATTCGGCCAACCGGAAATCAAACTTGGAATCCTCCCCGGTGCCGGCGGCACCCAGCGCCTGCCGCGTGCCGTGAGCAAGTCCAAGGCCATGGACATGTGCCTCACAGCGCGTTTCATCGATGCCCAGGAAGCCGAACGCGCCGGTCTGGTGGCGCGCATCATCGCCGCCGACAAGTTGATTGAGGAAACCCTCGCGGCCGCAGCGACGATCGCCGGATTCTCGTTGCCGGTGGTGATGATGATCAAGGAGTCGGTGAATCGCGCCTACGAGTCCGGCCTGCATGAAGGCCTGTTGTTCGAGCGCCGCACGTTTCACTCGGCCTTCGCGCTGGCTGACCAGAAGGAAGGCATGGCTGCCTTCGTGGAAAAGAGGAAACCCGTCTTCCGCGATACCTGAAAACTGTTTCGCAGCGCAACACCATAGGCCCTACGGGGCCTTTTTTGTTTTTTTAACAAACTGTTTTTATTACAAATTTAATAAATAAAAATATTTTGTTGCGTTGCACCAAAAAAATCTTGACACGGCTCCTCCCGTGCATATAATACGAACCATGATGCACTGCACCATCGCCCGGCAAGCAAGGGCGAACGATACAAATACCGACACCAATTCTTTTATTCCAATTCAGGAGATCACCATGAACGTCACCACCGAACAATTCGCTACCGCCAACAAGGCCACCGTGGAAACCCTGCTGACCGTTGCCAACACGGCTTTCGCCAGCGCCGAGCGCCTTGCTGCCCTGAACCTCAATACCGCCCGCGCCATGCTGGAAGACAGCGTTGCCAACGCCAAGGCTCTGCTCGGCGTCAAGGACGTGCAGCAACTGATCGCCATGCAGACCACGCTGGCCCAGCCCGCTGTTGAAAAAGCCGTCGCCTACTCGCGCAGCGTGTATGAGATCGCCACACAGACCCAGGAAGAGCTGACCAAGGTCGTTGAAGGCCAGTTCTCCGAAATCAACAAGAACGTTTCGGTTGCTCTCGACAAGGCTGTCAAGAACGCCCCGGCCGGTTCCGATGTCGCCGTCGCTGCCGTGAAGTCCGCGATCGCCGCCGCCAACTCGGCCTATGACAGCATGACCAAGGCTGCCAAGCAAGTCGCCGAAATCGCTGAAGCCAACGTCGCTGCGGCCACCACCGCCACCGTCAAGGCTGTCGGCAGCAACGCCCCGGCCGCCAAGACCAAGAAAGCCGCCTAAGCGACTTTCCGCAAAGTCTCCTCCTCCGGCCCTGCATAAGGGCTGGTTTCAACCCCGATGCCCAAAAGCATCGGGGTTTTTTTATGTCTCCGCGGGACGCGGAGACGGTATCCCTTTGCGGGGTATGTCCGCTCGGGACGAGCGGACGGTACCCTAGTGGTATGTCTCCGCGGGACGCGGAGACGGTTCCCCTTTGCGGGGTATGTCCGAGCGGGACGCGAGGACGGTATTCCCGAAAGGGTTCGGGAAAATCAGAAGTCGGCGCCGGGGATACGGCGGCTACAGGGCCCGCAGGCGCTGACCGGCAGCAGCCAGCGTTGCCTCGTTCTTGGCAAAGCAGAAACGGATCACGCGCTGATCGTCGCCGTCGGGATTGAAGACCGAAACGGGAATCGCTGCGACACCGTGCTCCCTGGTCAGGCGCTGGACGAAGCGCGTATCGGGCTCATCGCTGATCGCGGCATAGGTCGCCAGCTGGAAATAGGTGCCGGCACAGGGCAGGAGGACAAAGCGCGAGCCTTCCAACTGTTGGCGGAAGAAATCGCGTTTGGCCTGATAGAAGCCCGCCAGATTGTCCGCAAACTCCGGATGCTTGCGCATGAAATCGGCCAGGGCGAGCTGCATCGGATGATTTACGGTGAAGACGATGAACTGGTGGGCCTTGCGAAATTCATTCATCAGCCCTCGTGGTGCCAGGCAGTAGGCGACCTTCCAGCCGGTGACGTGGTAGGTCTTGCCGAAACTCGAAACGACGAAGCTGCGTTCGCGCAGGCCGGGATAGCGGGTTACGCTTTCATGGCGCAGTTTGCCGCCTTCGCCGGCCTCCCTGTCGAACACGACATGCTCATAGACCTCATCGCTGACGACGACGATTTTCGTGTCGCGGACAAGGGTTTCCAGCATCGCCATGTCCTCCGCCGACCACACCGAACCACTCGGGTTGTGCGGCGAATTGATGATGATCATCCGTGTGCGCGGCGTGATCAGCGCCCGCACTTCATCCCAGTCCGGCTTGAATCCGGGAAAGCGCAGATGGGCGTA
>CAIZKA010000500.1 GCA_903933395.1 uncultured beta proteobacterium
CGCGTCGGCGAGGTCGGTGCGGGGCAGGTGGCCAAGGCCTGCAACCAGATCGTGATGGTCGCCGCGATCGAGGCCTGCGCCGAGGCGGCGCGCCTGGCGAGCGGCGCCGGCGTGGATTTTGCGAAAGTGCGGACGGCGATGCTGGGCGGTTCGGCCGGTTCGCGCGTTCTCGATGTTTTCGGCGGTCGCATGGCGGCGCGCGATTTTGTCGCCGGCGTCGAGGCCCGCCTGCATCACAAGGATTACGCGCTGCTGATGGACGAGGCGGCCAGGCTCGGCGCGCCGCTGCCGGTTTCCGCCGCCGTGTGGCAGCAGCTGAATGCGCTGATGGCGCAGGGCCGGGGCTGCGAAGACACATCGGCGCTGCTGCGTGTGCTCGAGGGCGGCGGCACCGGTCGGGCGGACTGATGAAACAGGACACCGTGCCCATCGTGCCGAAGAAGGCGGCCCTCGAACTCAATGCGATTTTCGAGAACGCCACGGTCGGCATCCTGTTTACCAACAACCGTCGACTGACCCAGGCCAATCGCCTCTGCGCAGAGATGTTCGGCTACGCGCTGGACGAGTTCATCGACCAGCCGGCGCTGATCCTGTCCGCCGATCAGGAAGCCTATTCGGCTCTCGGGCGCGACGCTGGTCCGGTGCTTTCCGCCGGCCGTTCGTATCGCGCCGAGATCCGGCTGAAGCGCCGTGACGGCAGCCTGTTCTGGTGCCGCGTCTCGGCCAAGGCGGTGGATCCCGATCATCCGCGCGACGGCACGCTTTGGATCATCGAGGATATTGCCGAAGACCGGCTTTTGATCGAGACACTCGAAAACCGTACGCGCGAACTTTCGGCCATCCTCGATACGGCGTCGATCGGCATCGCTCTGGTGCGCAATCGGGTTTTCATTCGCTGCAACCGTCGTTTCGAAGAGTTTTTCGACCAGGCGCCGGGTTCTTTGGCGGATCAGTCCGTCCGCAGGGTGTTCGACAGCGACGAGGAATACGAGCGCACCGGCGCACAGGTCTATGCCGAGATCGCTGCCGGCGGCGTGCATCGGCGCGAACAACTTTATCGGCGCCGCGACGGCAGGATTACCTGGCTGCGCATCAGCGGCAGCGCCCTGGACCAGGCAAACCCGCACGCGGGTTCGGTCTGGTTGGCCGAGGACATCACGGCCACGCGCGAAGCCGAGGAGCGGGCGCAGCAGGCTTTCGACGAACAGCAGATGATTTTCGACAACGCGGCCGTAGGCATCATGTTCGAGCGGGACCGCACCGTGCAGCGCTGCAACCGCAAACTCGCGCAAATTTTCGGTTACCGGCCGGAAGAACTGGCCGGGCGCTCGACGCGCGTGCTCTACCTCGGCGAGGCCGACTACCAACGCCACGGCGCCGGGATTCTCCCGGTGGTCATGGCCGGCGGAACCTACACCGGTGAAACCCGTGTGCGCCACAGGGACGGCCATGCTTTCTGGGTACGCGCCACCGGGCGGCGGGTCGCCAGCCAGTCCGGCAGCATCGACCTGACGTGGATTTTCGAGGATGTCACGGAGCGCCATCAGGCGGAGGAAGCGCTGTTGCGCGCCCACGAGGAGCTTGAGCAGCGCGTGGTCGAGCGCACCGCTGAACTGGCGAATGCGAATACCCAGTTGCAGGAGGAGGTGTTCGAACGCATGCAGGCGGAGCAGCGAATCTGGCATGTCGCCCATCATGACAGTCTGACCGGCCTGCCCAACCGCACCCTGCTGCATGACCGCCTGCAGCAGGCACTGACCCAGGGACAGCGCGGCCGGCATCGCGTGGC
>CAIZKA010000501.1 GCA_903933395.1 uncultured beta proteobacterium
CCGGGCTTGACCCGGGATCCAGCCACGACCGCCGACTGGATTCCGGCGTGCGCCGGAATGACGCGCCGATCCATCGGGTCCGGTCCGGGGTGAGCGACAAGCAGTCCCTCTATGACCTGCTTGGCCTCAGCGACAAGGCCTTGCCGGAGGACATCCAGCAGGCCTACGCCGCAATGCGGCAGATGCTGGACGCACAGCCCGAGAGCGAGGAAAAGCACAATCGCATCGCGATCCTCGCCGACACCCGCGACATTCTGCTCGACCGGCGGCAGCGCGCCGGGTACGACCGCCGCCAGCGCGACCGCCGCGAAGGGAATCAGAGGCAATCCGCGACGCCGGAATCGCCGCGCCGGACCGGACCGCTCCTCGTCGCGCTGCTGATCGCCGCGGCTGCCTATCCGGCATGGCGCTACGCGTCGCCATCGCCTGCCGCAGTCGGCAACACGGCGCCGGCGCCGGTCGCACGGGTCGCGTCGCCGCAGGCGGCAGATCGCGAGCCGGAGGCGATCAGCGCCGATGTCGCCAGCCTGCTGCCGCCTGCCGGCAGCAGTACGCAAAACCCGGACACGTCGCCGCCGCCAATAACGCCGGCGACCACCGCACCGGTGCCGCCGCCGCTGTTTCAGGGCTCGCCTGATGCATCGATACTGGCGAAGTTCTCCGATTCGACCTACCTCATCATCGGCGGCAGCGGCCTGGGTACCGGCGTGGCGATTGAAGGCGACAAGCTTCTGACCAATTGTCACGTCATCGCGCCCAATGTACTCAAGGGGCCGCTCCTCGCCGTAAATCCGGCCACGAAGAAATCCACCGCAATCACGGCGGCGGCTTTCCTGATCACCGAGGACGCCTGCGTCGCCCATGCACCAGGCCTGAACGGCAAACCGATCGCAATGGGAAATGCCACACAACTCGTCAGGGGAGCACGGATCTACAACATCGGTTTCGCCCAGGGTCAACTGATGGCTTCCAGCGGGACCGTGCTCGGCCTCGTCAACCGCCGCGGCCAGAACTACATCGTGTCGACGAATTATTGCGATCACGGTGTCTCCGGCGGGCCGCTGGTGGATCAGGAGGGACGCCTGGTCGGACTGACCTCGGGCGGACCGAAGGATCGCAGCTTCTGCCTTTCCCTCACCGCCGAAACCGCGCGCCAGGTACTCGACCAGACCCTGATCGCGATCGACGCCTTTCCGCCCAATTACCTCAGCAATCTGGTCCGCCGCTGGTAGGCGGCAATCAGGATTGCGGCGCGACCCTTGTCGCACCCGGCTTAAGCCGGCAGAATCGGCCTTGTGGCAAACGGCGCACGCACCCACCTGACCCTCTACCTGACCGGCGGCTACCTGCTGCTGATCATCTACGCCAGCCTGTATCCCCTTGCCGGCTGGCACGACAGCGGCGGCGACCCGCTGGCCTTCCTCGGCGCGGGCTGGCCGCGCTACTACACGGGTTTCGACCTGGCGACCAACATCGTCGCCTACCTGCCCTTCGGCTTTCTCTGTGCCGCCACCTTGCGCCGCCCCCTGGCACCCGTGCCGGCCTGGCTGCTGGCGACCCTGTGCGGCGGCGCATTGAGCCTGGCCCTGGAACTGTTGCAGAACTACCTGCCCAATCGCGTGCCATCAAATCTCGACCTGGCCTGCAATGCCACGGGCACCCTGCTCGGCGGCTGGCTCGGTGCGCGGTGGGGCGCCCGCATGCTGGACCAGGGACGCCTCGCCGGCCTGCGCCGCCAGCTCATGATGAATGGTTACGGCGTCGACGCCGGCGTGCTGTTGGCGGCAGCCTGGCTGATGACCCAGCTTTCGCCCGAATCGCTCTTGTTCGGCAGCGGCAACCTGCGCCAGATGCTCGACCTGCCGCCGGTCCAGCCCTTCCTCGCGGCACGCTTTGTCGACCTGGAAACCCTGATCGCCGCCGCCGGACTGCTGGCCGCGGGGCTGGTCATTTCAATGCTGCTGCGCCGCCATGCCCGCCGGCTGACCCTCGCCCTGCTGCTCTTCGCCGTGCTGATCAAGGCGGCGGCACATGCCCTGTTCATGGGGCCGGTGCTGGCGCTGGGCTGGATCACCCCAGGCAACAGCCTCGGCATCGGCGTCGGGCTGGTGCTGTGGTGGAGCGCATCTTTCCTCAGCTTTCCGCTGCAGCGTGCCGTCGCCGCGCTGGCGCTGCTGCTGGCCACCGTAATGGTCAATGTCGCGCCGGAGAACCCCTATCTGCTCAACGCCCTGCACCTGTGGAACCCGGGCCAGTTCCTGAATTTCAACGGCCTCACGCGATTGGTCTCGTCGCTGTGGCCATTCCTTGCCTTGCCCTGGCTGATGATCTACCGCCCGAGAAAAAATGAATCCGATTACTGACCTCACCACCCTGCGCGATGCGCTGCGGGCCTTTTGCGCCGCGCGCGACTGGCATCGCTTCCACACGCCCAAGAATCTCGTCATGGCCTTGAGCGTCGAAGCCGCCGAACTGGTCGAGCATTTCCAGTGGGCGACGCCCGAGGAAAGCATGGCGCTCCCGCCGGAAAAACGCGCCGAAGTCGCCGACGAAATCGCCGACGTGCTGATCTATCTCACCGAACTGGCCGACGTGCTCGGCATCGACCCGATTGCCGCCGCCCGCGAGAAGATCGTCAAGAACGCGGCCAAATACCCCGCGCCCCTATAATTTGCGTTTTGCGCAGAATCCAGCCCATGAGCCACTTCACGCACCACGTGTTCTTCTGCACCAATCAGCGCGCCGGTGGCGATGCCTGCTGCAACAACCATGGCGCGAGCGACATGCGTGCCTATGCCAAGGACAAGGTCAAGGCGCTGGGCGCCAAGGTGCCGGGCAAGGTGCGCATCAATAGCGCCGGCTGCCTCGACCGCTGCGAAGAGGGGCCGGTCATGGTGATCTACCCCGAGGCGGTCTGGTACACCTACGTGGACCAGGAGGACATCGACGAAATCATCGACCAGCACCTGGTGCATGGCAAGGTGGTGGACCGCTTGAAGATCTGA
>CAIZKA010000502.1 GCA_903933395.1 uncultured beta proteobacterium
TGCTGCTAAGAAGCCTGCTGCTAAGAAGCCTGCTGCTAAGAAGCCTGCTGCTAAGAAGCCTGCTGCTAAGAAGCCTGCTGCTAAGAAGCCTGCCGCTAAGAAGCCTGCTGCTAAGAAGCCGGCTGCTAAGAAGCCGGCTGCTAAGAAGCCTGCTGCTAAGAAGCCTGCTGCTAAGAAGCCTGCTGCCAAGAAGCCTGCTGCCAAGAAGCCTGCTGCCAAGAAGCCTGCTGCCAAGAAGCCCGCTGCCAAGAAGCCGGCTGCCAAGAAGCCGGCTGCGAAGCCTGCTGCTGCAGCACCTTCGACCGCCGCTGCTCCCGGCATCAAGTCGTCGCTGAATCCCGCGGCAGCTTGGCCGTTTCCCACCGGTTCCCGTCCCTGACGGTAGCATCGGCCTGCGTTTAGTCCCCCGGGACTGATCGCGGCGCTCAGTGGATAGCAAGCGCGTGCTGTTGATTCAGCACGCGCTTTCTTTTATCCGGAACCCAGCACGGCCGCCATGCGGGCAAGTCCCTCCTCGATACGACCTCGCTCGATGGTGTAGGCAAAGCGCATGTGACCCTGAGGATCGTTGTTGCCAAAGTCGAGGCCTGGGGTTGCCGCTACGCCGGCTTCCGTCAGCAATTGCCGCGCAAGCTCGTCGCTGTCGGCGGCGAGCGCGCTGCTGTCGGCGTAAACGTAAAAGGCTCCCCGCGGTTCCGCCGCGACCTTGAATCCGAGCCGCCGCAGGCCGGGCAGGAGAACATCCCGCCGCAGGGAAAACTCGTGGCGTCGGGCTTCCAGGATTGCCGTGGTGGCAGGTTGAAAGGCGGCCAGTGCGGCATGTTGGGCCACGGTAGATGGCGCGATGTAGAGATTTTGCGCCAGCTTCTCGATCTCGCGCACATAAGATTGTGGCGCGACCAGCCAACCCAGACGCCAGCCCGTCATGCCGAAGTATTTGGAAAAGCTGTTGATGACAAACACGTCTTCGCTGACTGCAAGCGCAGACATGGCATCGACGCCGTAGCTCAGTCCGTGATAAATCTCGTCCACCAGCAGTGTGCCGCCGCGCTTGGCAACGATGCCGGCGAGTGCTGCCATGGTTGCGGGATCGAGCAGCGTGCCTGTGGGGTTCGCCGGCGAGGCCACCAGCAGCCCCCTGGTTTTGTCGGTCCAGGACGCTGCCAGCTGCGCCGCCGTGGGCTGGTAGTCCGCTGCCGCATTCACCGCCAGCGAAACCGGACGACCTTCGAGCAGGCGCACGAAATGCCGGTTGCAGGGATAACCGGGGTCCGGCAGCAGCCATTCGTCGTTGGGGTTCACCAGCACGCCGAGTGCCAGAAGCAGCGCACCGGACGCCCCTGCCGTGACGACGATACGCGCCGGCGAGATATCGAGTCCGTAGCGCGTGTAGTAGTGGCCGCTGATCGCTTCCCGGAGTTCCTTCAACCCCAATGCCGCCGTGTAATGGACATGCCCGCCGGCAAGGAAACGCTGGGCGGCCTCAAGTATCGGCTCGGCCGTCGCGAAGTCGGGTTCGCCGACTTCGAGGTGAATGATCGACCGGCCCTCGGCCTCCAGCGCCTGCGCTCGCGCCATCAGTTCCATGACGTGAAATGGCGCGATCTGTGCCATCCGTGAGGCAATGTTCATGCAGGTCTCCAGAATGAGAACGGCCGCCGTGCTCTAAGCAGGGCGGCCGCAAGGTTGCTCGCCGTGATGCCGGCGCCGACTCTCAGTCGACGAGAGCCAGTTCGAACAGTTCGCGCTTGAGGGTCAGGGAGCGCGGCATGCGGCTCTTGAGCTTGTCGAACCATTCGGCGTGAAGTTTCAGTTCCTCGCGCCATGCGGCGGTGTCCACCGCGGTGAGATGCTCGAACTGCGCCTTGGTGACCTCCTCGCTGCCGCTCCAGTCGAGATCCTCGAAGCGCGGCATCCACCCGAGGGCGGTCTGCTTGGCGTCAGCCTTGCCGCTGCAGCGTCCGACCACCCACTTCAGCACGCGCATGTTCTCGCCGAAGCCGGGCCACATGAAATTGCCCTCGGCATCCTGGCGGAACCAGTTGACCGTAAAGATGCGCGGCGCGTGCTCGATCTGGTGCCCGACCCGCAGCCAGTGGTTGAAATAATCGCCCATGTGATAGCCGCAGAACGGCAGCATGGCGAACGGGTCGCGCCGCACCACGCCTTGTGCTCCGGCCGCCGCTGCCGTGGTTTCCGACCCCAGCGTGGCGGCCATGTAGACACCATAGTTCCAGTTGAACGCCTCGAACACCAGCGGCACCGTCGTCGAGCGGCGCCCGCCGAAGATGAAGGCCGAGATCGGCACGCCGGCGGGACTCTCCCAGTCCTTGTCGATCGACGGGCACTGCGATGCAGGTGCGGTGAAGCGTGAATTCGGGTGCGCTGCCTTGCGTCCGGTCTCCTTCGCGGATTGCGGCGTCCAGTCCTGACCCTGCCAGTCGATGCAATGCGCGGGCGGAACCTTGCTCATGCCTTCCCACCAGACGTCGCCGTCGTCGGTCAGGGCGACGTTGGTGAAGATGACGTTCTCCTTCAAGGTCGCCATGGCATTGAAATTGGTCTTCTCGCTGGTACCCGGGGCGACGCCGAAAAAGCCCGCTTCCGGATTGATCGCGTAAAGGCGGCCATCCTTGCCCGGCTTGATCCAGGCGATGTCGTCGCCCACGGTGGTGACTTTCCAGCCGCCGAGGCTCTGCGGCGGAATCAGCATGGCAAAGTTGGTCTTGCCGCAGGCCGAGGGAAAGGCGCCGGCGACATAGGCCTTCTGGCCTTCAGGAGACTCGACGCCGAGGATCAGCATGTGCTCGGCCAGCCAGCCTTCGTCGCGGGCCATGGTCGAGGCGATGCGCAAGGCGAAGCATTTCTTGCCCAGCAGCGCATTGCCGCCGTAGCCGGAGCCGAAAGACCAGATCTCGCGCGTCTCGGGGAAATGGCAGATGTACTTGGTCTTGTTGCAGGGCCACTTGACGTCGACCTGGCCGGCGTCGAGCGGGTGGCCGACGCTGTGCAGGCAGGGCACGAAGATGCCGTCGCTGCCGAGCTGGTCGAGCACCGCGCGCCCCATGCGGGTCATGATGCGCATGTTGACCACCACGTAGGGGCTGTCCGAAAGCTCGACGCCGATGTGTGCAATCGGCGAACCGATGGGGCCCATGGAGAACGGGACGACGTACATGGTGCGTCCCCGCATGCAGCCTTTGAACAGCCCGCGCAGGGTTTCCTTCATCTTGTCCGGATGTTCCCAGTTGTTGTTGGGGCCGGCATCATCGGCATCCGAGGTGCAGACGTAAGTGCGGTCTTCGACGCGCGCGACGTCCGAGGGGTCGGACAGGGCGAGGTAGGAATTTTTGCGCTTTGCAGGGTTCAGCTTGATCATGGTGCCGCCGGCAACCATCTGGGCGAACAGACGGTCTGCCTCCTCCTGCGAACCATCGCACCAGACGATGCTGTCAGGTTGCGTGAGAGCCGCCACTTCGGCAACCCAGGCAATCAGCCTGGCGTGTTTGACGTGGCTCGGGGGCAGAACTGTATTGGACTGGGACATGACGTGAAAATCTCCACTCTGATTTGAATTCGCGCCGGCTGGCCAGCCGATCGGAGGGTGGGGATCGGGGGGCGCTTCCGGCAGTCCGCGGCGGGGGACGGGGTGGCCCGGACCGCGGAGCTGACTGAGTCGGCAATTATCCCACAATCAACTTTGGTACGCCGCATTCAGGTGTGCCGGCGTACCTCCCGGGCCACGTCGGTGATCCGTGCAATCCCGGTCCGGTCAGGCACAGCAGGGAATTGCGACGGGAAAGCGCCGATATGTCACCAAGTCGGCGCGGGCGACACGGCGATAAAATAGGCGCCTACGCACAAAGGAGATGGTTTTCATGGACGAACGTATTCGCGCTGCGGCGCTGGAATATCACCGCAGCCCCAGACCCGGCAAGATTGCCGTTACCCCGACCAAAGCGCTGACCAACCAGGCCGACCTGTCGCTGGCCTATTCGCCGGGCGTCGCCGCCGCCTGCGACGAGATCGTGCGCGATCCGGCGACCGCCGCGCTATACACCTCGCGCGCCAACCTGGTCGCGGTCATCACCAACGGCACCGCGGTGCTGGGACTGGGCAACATCGGGCCGCTGGCCGGCAAGCCGGTGATGGAAGGCAAGGGCGTGCTTTTCAAGAAGTTCGCCGGCATCGATGTGTTCGACATCGAAGTCGCCGAGAACGACCCGGACAAACTGGTTGACATCATCGCCTCCCTCGAACCGACCTTCGGCGGCATCAACCTGGAGGACATCAAGGCGCCCGAATGCTTCTATGTCGAAGCCAAGCTGCGCGAGCGAATGAAGATCCCGGTTTTCCACGACGACCAGCACGGCACGGCGATCATTGCCAGCGCCGCGGTGCTGAACGGCATGCGCGTGGTCGGCAAGGACATTTCGACGGCCAAGCTGGTCTGTTCCGGCGCCGGGGCGGCGGCGATCGCCTGCCTCGACTTGCTGGTAAGCCTCGGCCTCGATCCGAAGAATGTGTTTGCGGTCGATAGCAAGGGCGTGATCCACACCGGACGCGAAAACCTCGATCCATCCAAGGCGCGTTACGCGCAGGCGACAGATGGGCGCGCTCTGGGCGATGTCATGCCCGGCGCCGACATCTTCCTCGGCTTGTCCACGGCGGACGTGTTGAAGCCGGAGATGGTCAAGACCATGGCTCGCGACCCGATCATCCTCGCCATGGCCAATCCCGATCCGGAGATCCTGCCCGAGCACGCCAAGGCGGTGCGCCCGGACGCCATCATCGGTACCGGCCGCTCGGACTATCCGAACCAGGTCAATAACGTGCTGTGCTTCCCCTTCATGTTCAGGGGCGCGCTGGATGTCGGCGCGACGACCATCAACGAAGCGATGAAAGTGGCGGCGGTGAGGGCGATTGCCGAACTGGCGCATGCCGAGCAATCGGAGGTGGTGACGGCGGCCTACGGCACGGAGGAACTGTCCTTCGGTCCCGAGTACCTGATTCCAAA
>CAIZKA010000503.1 GCA_903933395.1 uncultured beta proteobacterium
CAGGCCTTGCTGCACCCGCTCAGGCGTCATCAGCGCCGGACCACGGCCGGGAATCATCTTTTCCGGCTTCAGGGCTGCAAGCGCATCCAGCGTCGCCGGCCAATCGGCCAGATAGGCATCACCCGTGTAACAGGCGGCATCCGCTTCGACCAGGTCGCCGGAGAACAGGATCTTCTGCTGCGGCAGCCAGACTACGGTGTCGCCCTTGGTGTGGCCGCGACCGAGGTGCATGATCTTCACTTCGAGGTCGCCCATCCACAGCGTCATTTCCTTGTCGAACACCACGGTCGGCCAGGTCAGGCCCGGCACGCTCTCGACGGCATTGAACAGGCGCGGGAAACGGCCGATCTCGGAATCCATGTCCTGCTGGCCGCGCTCGACGATCAGTTCGCGCGTCTGCTGCGAAGCGATGATGTCCTGCAGGCCCTCCTTCTTGTAGCCGGAAGCGCCGAGCACGCGTACCGCGTGGTAGTGGGTCAGGGTGACGTACTTGATCGGCTTGTCGGTGATCCGGCGCACGTAGCGGATTACGTCTTGGGCCATCACCGGCGTCGCGGTGGCATCGATGATCATGACGGCATCCTTGCCGATGATCACGCCGGTGTTCGGATCACCCTCGGCGGTATAGGCGTAGGCGTTGTCTGACAATTTCTCGAAGCTGACTTTCTTCTCTTCGAGGTCGGCGTGGGACGCAAATTTTTTCTCGTTCATCGGGGCTCCTTGGCGGCGATCAAATTTCACTTCTTCGTAATTGATTTTCCTTTATCGTAATACTTAAAGCTTTAACTGTCAAGCTTCAGGCGCACGATGCAGGGCCTAGGGGTGTACCGGCGAATAGGTCGGGACCGGGACCGGGACCGGGGCCGAGGTACCGCCGCGCAGCACGGCGGCGGCCTGACGATAGGCCTGCAGGGCTTCCTTGCGGCGCCCGGCCGCCTCGAACTCGCGGGCGCGGCCCAACCACTCGTCGGCGATGTCCTGCGATGCTTTGTTCGCCGTCTCGCCGGCGCCGACATTCTGTGTCGACGGCGTGGCGTAATTCAGCGCAGCGGTCTGCTCGCCGGGCTTGTTGCGCCGCGCCGTGATGACCATGCCTGTCGAGGCGCGAGGCGCCGTGCCAGCCTTGTTAGCCCCCGCGCCGGCTTCGCGGATCGCTGCGAGCGCCGCCCGATAGAGCTTCAGTGCCTCGTCGCGCCGTCCGTCGGCTTCCATCTTGCGCGCCTGTGCCAGCAATGTGTCGGCACGATCCGGTACCGGCAGCGAACGCGCGGGCTTCCCCCAGGAGGCCGCCGGTTGGGCCGCCACCACCGCAAACTTCTCCTTGCCGGCGATTTCCCGGGCGATCTTCAGGTTGTTATTGCGCATCGCCCAGCGCACTGCGTCGTCGCCCCACTCGTTGACTACGTCGACCCGGGCGCCGGAGGCCAGCAAGGTTTTTGCGATCGCCTCCTTGCCCTCGCGCGCGGCCATCATCAGCGGCGTCGAACCATTGGTGGAGAGCGCATTGACGTCAGCGCCACGCCCGAGCAGAAAATCCACGATCTCCGCGTGACCGTTGAATGCCGCATAGTGCAGGGCGGCCCATTCCTTGCCCTCCCGGTTCAGGCGGGCGCCATGCTCCACGAGCCAGCGGACTGCCTCGAGGCGGCCCTTCCATGCAGCATGG
Organism: uncultured beta proteobacterium; assembly: GCA_903933395.1. Taxonomy (GTDB): domain Bacteria; phylum Pseudomonadota; class Gammaproteobacteria; order Burkholderiales; family Rhodocyclaceae; genus Sulfuritalea. The sequence goes on from CAIZKA010000503.1 coordinate 1,667, forward strand.
AGCAAGGCCTGCTCGCCATGCGAATTGACCTTGTTGATGTCGGCACCGCGCGCGACAAACAACTCCATCATCGGAATGTTGCCTTCCCAGGCACCGATCATGACACCGGTGCCTATCACGTTGCCTTCGAAATCCGGCGGCAGTCCGGCGTCCAGCCACTCGCGCGCAAGAGAAACGTTGCCTTGCTCGATAACG
>CAIZKA010000504.1 GCA_903933395.1 uncultured beta proteobacterium
CTGCAACTTTCCGAAAGCCTGGCCGCAAACGATCTGGTTGCGGTCAAACAGCTGGCCCACACCCTGAAAGGCTCCGCCGGCACCATCGGGGCAAAACGGGTAGCCGAGGCTGCCGCCGCGCTTCATGCCGCACTCCGGACCGGCGCGGAACGGATCGAGGTCGACGCACTGTGCACGACGCTGATCCGTGAACTGACGGCCCTCACCGAGGGCATCCGGCAGGCCGCCGCCTGATCAGGTGTGCCGCACGTCGTTCGGCGAGCCAAGGGCAGCCGCCGTCCCGCCAGCGCCGACTTTTGCGCGGCGGGAGCGCGACTTCAGCGCGATTCCTTGATCAGCCGGCCATGCGCCGGCTGCACCGGACGGGCGTTGTTGCGGTACAGCCGCGAGAAGATCGCCACCTGCTGCTCTGCCACCTGCACCGGGTGCTTGAAAACCATCCACAACACGCCTTCGGTGCATGGCGGCGTCGTCAACGAGCCCATGTAGGTCCAGTAGGTGCGGTTTTCCGGCAACAGTTTGTTCAGGTCGATAGCCTCGTCCGGCGTCACTTCCATGTCCTGTTCGAGCGGCAGATTGTTCCACAGCGTCTGGATCAGCGGATGCTCGCTGCCTTTTTCCAGCAACACGGCGACCACCGCCAGTTGGCCCTCGGCGCTCTTATGCACCAGATGCACCACCATGTCGTAAGCGCGGCCATTGACCCGTTCCTCGGACGGGCGATGGAAATGGAATTGAATCAGCTCATGCCGCCTGCCCATCACCGTCAGGCCCAGTCCCTCGCCGACACTGACTTGCAAGGTATGACCGTTGTCGATAATGCGGAACTGCGTGGGCTTGTAATCGAACTTGATGCCTTCGAGATCGACCTTGATGCCCTCGCGAATATCGATCGGCGACTGGCGCTTGCCAGCGCCGCAGACGGCATAGTCGCCCCGCAGCCGGGCCCAGGCCGCCGGTCCGGCTTCGCCGTCGTAAGACCAGTAGCTGCTCATATGTGCGGCGGGGTTTCCCTGCCCGCTCGCCGCCTGCGCTTCCGCCCCCGGCTTTTTCTTCGCCTTGGGCGGGCCTGACGTGGCGTAATGCAGCTCGCGCAGGCGCTTGTCGGCCGGGCTTTCGACCTCCGGTCGTTCTGCAGTGGCCTTTATTGCCGGCGGGGTCGGCACGGCAGCAGCGGCCTTGGTTCTGGCGGCCGGCGGCGCCCCCGGCTTTTGACCGATGCTGCCGGCGGCCACGTCGGCGGCGGCCTTGTCGATCGGTGGCAGGACGATCAACTTCGGTTTTTCGGGCGGGGCCACGGGCAGGGTGTCGGCGACCGGCGTCAGGCGGGGCGCCGTCCGCTCGGCGGCCAGAGTCCGCATATCGGCGCGCATCGGCGCGGGGCGCCCGCCTTGTTCTCCCTGTGCCTGTGGTGCCTCGTCTGTCGCCCTGCCGGCGGTATCGGCCGATGCCGGCGTCTCGCTGGTGGCGACGACCCGGCAGGCCAGATTGAGCAGGCGTTCGTCGATGCTGCCGACCTGAACCGCGTTTGCGCGCTGCCGCGAAACCACGTCCTCGCGCACCAGCGTGTCGCCATTAAAGTAGGCGCGACGCAAAGTGGTGAAGCGACGCGCCGTGCAGTCGTAGAGATTCTGCGCATGTATCGCATCGAAGGCGCCGCCGGCATCCCTGACCGGGCGGTCGAGCGTGACGCGGCTCCAGGCCGCGGCACCGGAATCCGCACGCACGATGCTGGCCGTGTCGATCTCGATGATTTCACTCTTGCCGGCGACAACCTTCCGCCAGGTGCCTGCATTTGCAGAATCCTGCAGCACCAGGGCGAGCAGAAGAACCCCGGGCACGAACGCCACGCGCAATGCAGACATGATTTCCCTAACGTACATGACAGTGAGAGTCACCCGCCGATGATGAAACACGCGAAAGGCGAATTGAAGGCCCGCCCTCCCATCCTCCCCGCACGGGGCATAAGCGCTAACGTAACCCGTTCCTCCCCCTTCAAGGGGGAGGTCAGGAGGGGGATGGGGCCGAAATCGCCGAACTTTTCCCCCATCCCCTCCCCAGCCCTCCCCTTGAAGGGGAGGGAGAAGTGCTCTGCCCCGGTTACGTTAGCGCTTATGCCCTCACGGGGAGGCTCCTGGTCAGCTCGCTTCGCTCGACTATCACCAAGCGCGCCGAACGAGTTATTTCACGCTAATCCCTTGCGAGATATACCAGCTTACGGCCGCGAACCTGAATACTTTAGCCGGGCCACGAAAAACGCCGGGGGGACAAGGGACGCAAGGCAACCGCGATACGGTGCTTAGTGCTGCACCTGTTGCAAGCCGGAATCAGACCTGGATATTCATGATGTCGTGATA
>CAIZKA010000505.1 GCA_903933395.1 uncultured beta proteobacterium
CTGGCCGAGGAAAAGGCCCTGGGCTGGTTCCAGGGACGCATGGAATTCGGGCCGCGTGCGCTGGGCGGGCGTTCCATCCTCGGCGATGCCCGCTCACCCGCCATGCAGTCGGTGCTCAATCTCAAGGTCAAGTACCGCGAGTCCTTCCGTCCCTTCGCCCCGGCCGTGCTGCGCGAAGACGTCGCCGACTGGTTCGAACTCGATGGCGACAGTCCCTACATGCTGCTGGTCGCCGATGTGGTTGAAAAGCGCCGGCGGCAGATGAGCGAGGCCGAGCAGAAACTTTTCGGCATCGAAAAGCTGAAGGTGCCGCGCTCGGACATCCCCGCCGTGACCCACGTCGACTATTCCGCACGCATACAGACCGTGCACGCCGCAACCAATCCGCGCTATCACGCCCTGATCTCCGCCTTCAAGCAGCAGACCGGTTGCCCGGTGATCGTGAACACCAGCTTCAACGTCCGCGGCGAGCCCATCGTCTGCACGCCGGAGGATGCCTTTCGCTGCTTCATGGGCACCGAGATCGAGGCCCTCGCCGTGGGCAACTGCTTCCTGAAAAAAGAGGATCAGGATCCGGCGCTCAAGCTGAACTATGAGACCGCTTTTGAACTCGACTAATCGAAAGCGCTTGGCGCATGCGCTCGGCTTTGCGTTGATCGCGCTGACCTTCTATGCAATGCTGTCAGCCTTAGTGCTGCTGGCCAGTTTTGTGTTGCTACAAAAGGGCATCACACCAGAACTGCCCTGGGTTTCCCCGATCCAGAAATACATCTACATGAAGGGTGCCCGCAGCCTCTGGCAACACAAGAGCGACTGCGTCGATTTTGACGCTGACGTAATCTACAAGCCAAAGCTGGGTGCCTGTCAGTTTGATAATGTGGAGTTTCGTACGACCTTGAATTTTTCCATGGAAGGCAGATTCACGGGAAATAAGCCTGCTGGCAAGGGCATTGCCGTAATCGGAGACTCCCACACGATGGGATGGGGAGTGCAGGACGAGGAGGCTTACGCTGCCGAACTGCAACGCTTGACCAGTCGTCCGGTGTTCAATCTGGGTGTTGCCAGCTACGGAACAGTACGCGAACTGGAGCGCCTGGAAAAATCAGGCGTACTGGACAGGGTCGATACGGTCATCCTTCAGTACTGTGCCGATGACTTGAAAGAAAATCAGGCCAACCGGATCAATAGTGCTGCCGAGAACCGAAAGAAATTCAATACGATCACCACAGGAAAAATGAGCAAAACGCGCTTACTGCGCATGTTCGTCAAAGCCTATGGATATGCCTTTTCTTCCCCCTTCAAGCGAACGAAGACAACGGTTGCCCAAGCGTCCGAAGATTTTATGCCCCACTATCAGGCCCTGATTGCCGTCCTTGAAAAACATGCCAGCCTGAAGAACAAGCGGGTCTTGATCTTTTACAACAACGGGCATGGGCAACGGTTTCGGTCCTTTCCCATCGGCAGGGACACGTCGCTGCCGAATGTCGAGTTTGTCAATATCAGCATCGATAGCAGCGGCTACTATCGGCTCGACGATCACATGACTCCTGCCGGCCAAAAGGCCACAGCACAACAGCTATTCAAGGCGCTCGGCGAGCACAGGTAGCCATGATCACCCGCCTCGAGGAACCCTTCCGTTCGCGCTGGGCCGGGCAGGATCCGTTTGCCGCCGCCGAAGCCCTGCAGGGCGAGATCCTGCGTGCACTCGAAGGCCGCCGCACCTTGCGCTTCGAAGTCGACGGCCATGGCTATTACGCCAAGATCCATCGTGGCATCGGCTGGGGGGAAATCCTCAAGAACCTGCTCTCCGGGCGCCTTCCGGTGCTGGGCGCCGGCAATGAATGGCGCGCCCTGGAGCGGCTCACGGCCGCCGGCGTCGATACCATGCACGCCGTGGCCTTTGGCGAATGCGGCGACAACCCCGCACGGCGGCATTCCTTCATCATTACCGAGGAACTCGCACCCACGGTCAGCCTCGAGGATTTCTGCCGCGACTGGCCACAGCATCCGCCCGCGCCGACATTGAAGCACGCGCTGATCCGCCGCGTCGGCGAAATGGCGCGGCGCATGCACGGCAGCGGCGTCAATCATCGCGATTTCTATATCTGCCACTTCCTGCTGCACCTGCCGGTCGATGCCACCGCACCGCGCCTGTCGCTGATCGACCTGCATCGCGCCCAGGTGCGAGCGAGCACGCCCCGCCGCTGGCGCGACAAGGACCTGGCGGCGCTCTACTTTTCGGCGCTTGAAATCGGGCTGACCCGGCGCGACCGCCTGCGCTTCCTGAAAGCCTATTTCGCCCGTCCGCTTCGCGACATCCTGCACGACGAAAGCGCGCTGCTCGGGCATCTGGAAAGCGAATCGGTCCGACTCATGGCGCGCTACCGGCGCAAGTACGCACCGGGAGCCGGACAATGAGCCAGGGCAAGGACTGGCAACTGATGCCCGATGTCGACCCGGCGGCAGCGCAACGCTTCGCCGACCTTGACAGCGTATTCGCTCTCGAAGGCGAGATGGTCGCGCTGGATTCGATGACGCGCACGCTGCGCATCGAGATCAACGGTCGCGGCTATTACGTCAAGCGCTATGCCGGCCTCGGCAAGAAGCCCCTGCGCCGCTGGTTCGCCACGCCGCGCGTGCAACTGGAATGGGAGAACCTGCAGCATTTTGCCGACTGGGGCATCCCTACGGCGCGCCTGGTCGGTTACGGCCTGCAAAGCCAGGGCGGCCGCTTCCTGCGCGGCGCGCTGATCACGGTGGAAATTCCCGACACCGCCGACTTGAGCGGGCTCGCCCGCAGCGGCGACCCGCGCCTCAAGAGTCGGCGCTGGCTGGACGGCGTTTCCCGCCAGCTTGCCGACATTGCCCGCCGCATGCACGACCGCCGCTTCGTGCATGGCGACTTCAAGTGGCGCAATCTTCTGGTGGACAAGGCCGACAAGCTGCATCTGATCGATTGCCCGAGCGGCGGTTTCTGGTGGCCACCCTTCCTCGAGTACCGCATCGTCAAGGACCTGGCCTGCCTCGACAAACTGGCCAAGCGTTATCTCTCTCGCGGGCGGCGCCTGCGCTTCTACCTCGACTACGCGCAGAAGAAATCACTCGATGCCGGCGACAAGCGCCGCATCCGCAAGATTCTCGGCTTTTTCACCGGCCGCGATGAACTTGTCTCCACTGCCGCCACCCTGCGCGCCGCCGGCCGCAACCCGCTGCCGCAAATCAGCATCGCGCTCGATGACGGCCGCGTATTGTCGGTCGGGCACTGGCACCGCATCCTCCCCGGCAAGCGCCTGACGGGCAGCGGCGAATGGCAGGGCCGCAAGGTGCTTGCCAAGCTGTTCATCGCGACAGGCGGCGGCGAACGCCACTGGCAGCGTGAGTGCCGCGGCGCCGAAACCCTGGCGAGACATGGACTGCCGACCCCGGCGTTGCTGGCCTCCGGGCTGCTGGCCGATGGCGGACATTACGTCCTCTACGAACACCTCGACGGCGCCCACAGTCCCGACGGCGCCTCGCCCGACGAACTGGCGCCGGTGTTCGCGCTGGTCGGCCGCATGCACGCGCGGGGCCTGGTACAGGATGATGCCCACCTCGGCAATTTCCTGCTGGAGGACGGCCGGCTTTACGTCATCGACGGCGATGCAGTCCGCGAATCGGCATCGCAGGCGGACTGCATGGACAATCTCGCCCTGCTGCTCGCGCAGTTGCAGCCGCAGGCCGAAGCCGCGCTACGAACCGAACTGTTGCAGGCCTATCGCAGTGGCAATCCCGACCTTGCCATTGACGCGGCGCAACTGTCGGCAGCGGCCGCCCGTGCCCGCCAGGCGCGCCTTGTCGACTTCCTGGACAAGTCCCTGCGCGACTGCAGCCTGTTCAAGTCCGCGAATCGCGTAGACCGCTTCTTCTCCATCGTGCGCGCGGAGACCGCCCTCTTCGCCGCCCTGATCCACGATCCGGATGCCTGGCTGGAAAAAGGTATCCATCTGAAGCGCGGCCGGACCGCCACGCTGGCGCGGGTGGAAGTGAACGGGCGCCAGCTGGTCATCAAGCGCTACAACATCAAGGGCCCGGGCCATGCGCTTTCCCGTTTCTGGCGGCCGAGTCGCGCCTGGCATTCCTGGCTGGAAGGACATCGCCTGCGCTTTCTCGGCATCGCCACGCCGCGCCCCCTCGCCTTGGTCGAGCGGCGCGCCGGCCCGCTGCGCGGCAAGGCCTGGCTGGTGACCGAATACTGCGAAGGCGAAAGCCTCGCCAGCCGCTTTCACGATCCGGACACGGTACCGCCCGCCGCCGACCTCGAGGCCATCGGCGAACTGATGCGCCAGCTCGTCGCGGCGCACATCAGCCACGGCGACCTGAAGGCCACCAATCTCCTTTGGTGCGGCGGCAAACC
>CAIZKA010000506.1 GCA_903933395.1 uncultured beta proteobacterium
AACACGTTCATGCCGCGATCGGGCTCCATGGTCAGGACCGGGCCGCTGTGCACGACAATTTTCCCCAGCGCCAGCGATGTCCCGGGAGCGAGGCTCAAGGTCGTTGCCAGGCGCTCGTCAGGCCAGGCTTCGCCGCTTTGCGGCACCCGCGCCGTGTCGGCGTCGGCGGCATTGAGTACGGCGGCGGTGCGCAGGCTGCCGCGCAGGGGATAGCCATCCGACACCGCCTTGATCTCGGCCAGCAGCGACGCATCGCCGAGGCTGACCATGCTCGGGAAGGTGGCGCTCTCGGCCTGACTCAGGCCGCGTGCCGCCGCCTCCTGGCGAAAACGCTCGGGCAAGGGATGATCGGCCGTCAGCAGCAGGTCGCCGCCGAGCAGCTGATGCGACTGCAGGCGCAAGGCCTGCTCGACGCGGTCGGTCAGGAAGCCGACGCTTGTCAGCGCCGCCACGGCAAGCATCAGGGCGATGCCGAGCACCGTCAGTTCGCCGGCGCGCCAGTCGCGGGCCAGCATGCGCAACGCGAGCCGTAGAGACATCATGAAAACCTTTTAGCCACAGAGGACACAGAGGGCACAGAGAAAAGCGCGTGGATTGTTTTACCTCTGTGATCTCTGTGTCCTCTGTGGCTCATAGATTTTGCCTTTCACCAGCTTCGCATCTGCTCGATGGCCTGCTCAACGCGATCCAGCGCGATGACCTCGATGCCCTTGATGGCCTGGCGCGGCGCGTTGGCCTTGGGCACGATGGCGTGGGTGAATCCGAGCTTCGCCGCCTCTTTCAAGCGCTCCTGGCCGCGTGGCGCGGGGCGGATTTCGCCGGCCAGGCCGACTTCGCCGAAGACCACCAGCTTGCCCGGGAGCGGCTTGTTGCGCAGCGAGGAAACGATGGCCAGCAGCACCGCGAGGTCGGCCGCGGGCTCGGCGATCTTGACGCCGCCGACGGCATTGACGAAGACATCCTGGTCGCCGCAGACGATGCCGGCATGTCGGTGCAATATCGCGAGCAGCATCGCCAGCCGGTTCTGCTCGAGACCGACTGCCAGCCGGCGCGGGCTCGGCGCCTGCGAAGCATCGACCAGGGCCTGGATTTCCACCAGCAGCGGCCGCGTGCCTTCCTGGGTGCACAGCACGCAGGAACCGGCGACGTCGAGCGAATGCTGCGAAAGGAAAAGGGCCGACGGATTGGCGACGCCGCGCAGGCCCCTCTCGGTCATGGCGAAGACGCCGAGTTCATTCACCGCGCCGAAGCGGTTCTTCACGGCCCGCACCAGGCGGAAACTCGAATGCGTGTCGCCCTCGAAATACAGCACGGTATCGACCATGTGCTCCAGCACGCGCGGCCCGGCCAGGCTGCCTTCCTTGGTGACATGGCCGACGAGGATCACGCAGGTTCCGCTTTGCTTGGCGAAGCGCGTCAGCTGCGCGGCGCATTCGCGCACCTGGGCTACCGAGCCCGGCGCCGACTGCATGGCGTCGGACCAGACGGTCTGGATCGAGTCGATCACCGCCACCGCCGGGCGCAGCTTGACCAGGGTGGCGAGGATTTTCTCCAGGTTGATCTCGGCCAGCAACTGCATGCGGCCGACATCGAGTTGCAAACGCCGCGCGCGCAGCGCAACCTGCTCGCCCGATTCCTCGCCGGAGACATACAGCACGTTCTCGCTGGCCTGGGCCAGGCGCGCCAGGGCCTGCAAAAGCAGGGTCGATTTGCCGATGCCGGGATCGCCGCCGATGAGCACCACGCCGCCGGCCACCAGCCCGCCGCCCAGCACGCGGTCGAATTCCTCAACGCCGGTGGGCTGGCGCGGTTCCTCGCGCGGCCGGATCTCGGCCAGCATCTGCGCGCCGCTGGCGCCGCCCAGCGCGGCGAAGTTGCGCCCCGCCGGCGCGGCGGTTTCGATCACCGCCTCGACCAGGGTGTTCCACTGCCCGCAGCCCGGGCACTGACCCTGCCACTTGGGCGAACTGGCACCGCATTCGGTACAGGAATATTGGGTTTTGACCTTGGCCACTAATCGACTTCGATGACGGGAACGCGCGCGGCAAGGGCGCAGAACATTTCATACGAAACGGTGCCTGCGGCCGCGGCGACTTCATCGGCAGCAAGGTACATGTTGCCCGCGCCGCCCCACAGGGTCACCGTCTCGCCAACGCCGACTCTTGCCGGCAGGTTGCCGAGGTCGATGCAGATCTTGTCCATCGATACCCGCCCCAGGGTGGTCGTGCGCTGCCCGGCGATCTGCACCGGCGTGCCGGTCGGCGCATGGCGCGGATAGCCGTCGGCATAGCCGCAGGCGACCACGCCGATGCGCATCGGGCGGTCCGCAACGAAGCTGCTGCCGTAGCCCACCGTGTCGCCGGGCCTGAGTTCGCGCACCGCGATCAGTTCGCTTTCCAGCGTCATCACCGGCAGCAAGCCGAGTTCGACCGCAGTTTGCATGGCGGGGAATGGCGACGACCCGTAGAGCATGATGCCGGGACGCACCCAGTCGCCGGCAGCCTCGGGAAAGCGCAGCAGCGCCGCCGAATTTGCCAGCGATACCGGAAGGGCGCGGCCGGCTGTCATGGCGCGGAAGCGCAGCAGTTGTTGCTCGATGCCGCGCGCTTCGTCGGCGTCGGCAAAGTGCGTCATCAGGGTAACGGACTCGAGGCAGTCGGCCATGACCAGTCGATCCAGCGCCGTGTTGAATTCATCCGCATCGAAGCCGAGCCGGTTCATGCCCGTGTTCAGCTTCAGATACACCGCCTGGCGCGTCGGCAGGCAGGCATCGATCAGCGCATCGACCTGCCACATGGTGTGCAGCACCGGCGTCAATTCCAGTTCGGCGAACAGTGGCAGGTCGTCGGTCTGGTAGGGACCTTCCAGCATCAGTATCGGATGGGTCATGCCGGCGTCGCGCAGGGCCAGGGCGCCTTCAAGTTCCACCAGCGCAAAGCCGTCGGTGACCTCGCTCAAGGCCTGCGCTGCCGCCAGCAGGCCGTGCCCGTAGGCATCGGCCTTGACCACGCTCCAGACGCGGGCGGCGCCGGCGTGGCGCCTGACGACTTTGTGATTGTGACGCAAGGCCGACCAGTCGAGCCGCGCGCGTATCGGTCGCGACATGGGCCGCCCTAAGTCTGCTTTTTCGCGATCAGGGAACGCAGCCGCGAGGCGGCGAATTCGACGAAGGTCGCGACCAGACGCGAGCGGAATTTTTCCTTGGGATAGACCATCGACAAGGTGCGGATCAGGCGCGGCTTCAGCGGTATCGCCACGATGTCGCCCAGGCGCTGTTCCTTTGTCACCGACGCCCGCGATGCGATGGCGAAACCCAGCCCGGTCTCGACCACGCCGTTGAGTGCGATCGGGCTGCCGAGTTCCATGACCACGTTCATCTGGTCTATCGAGATTCCCGCATGGCGCAGGTAGTTTTCGGTGAATTCACGCGTGCCCGAACCCGGCTCGCGCGAAACGAAGGCATGCTCCAGCAGCTTCTGCGGCGTCAGTTCCTTGTGCCGCGCCAGCGGAAAACGCGGATGGCAGATCACCACCAGTTCGTCGTCGCAGCAGACCTCGCACTCCAGCGTGGGTTCATGCGAGAGCGATTCGATGAAACCGATGTCGATGGTATGTTCCATGACCCGATGTTCGATCGACTCGGAATTGCCGACCATCAGGCGCGAGCGCACATTCGGATAGCTGGACTTGAATTCGCCGAGGATGCCGGGCAGCATGAATTCGGCAATCGTGGTCGATGCCCCCACCATCAAGGAACCGCCGATCTCACCGGTCAATTCGGACAGGCGGACGTCCATCTCGGACGACAGCCCGAGAATCTTTTCCGCATAGCCGAGCACCACTTCGCCGGCCGGCGTGAGCGCGATGCGGCCGTGGCCGCGATCGAAAAGCCGCGTATTGAAGTGCTCTTCGAGTTGCTTGATCTGAAACGTCACGGCCGGTTGGGTCATGAACAGCACGTCTGCCGCCTTGGTAAACGACAACTGTTTGGCAACCGCATGAAAAACCTGCAAACGGCGATCGGCCATTTCTGATACCTCCGGATTTAAGTGTTTCAGTATTGCGGGTATTCAATCACAAATCACCCCTCATGAGCGCAATTTATGGCCGTTGTTGCACTGCCATATCAAGGTGGCGACAGGCCTTTCGTGCTATAAACGCGAAGCCTAAAACAAGGTCTGGCAACAGACCAAACAGATGAGCACTGGTTTCTACATCATCATGGCGGCGCAGTTCTTTTCCGCGCTCGCCGACAACGCTTTGCTGATCGCCGCCATCGCCATCCTGCGCGACATGCAGGCACCGGCAGCCTATGAGCCCTTGCTGAAGACCTTCTTCACGGTTTCCTACGTGGCGCTGGCGGCATTCGTCGGCGCCTTCGCCGATTCCATGCCCAAGTGGCGGGTCATGTTCATCAGCAACGGCATAAAGATCCTCGGCTGCAGCCTGATGTTCTTCGACGTGCATCCCCTGCTGGCCTATGCCGTGGTCGGACTCGGCGCCGCTGCTTATTCGCCTGCCAAGTACGGCATCCTCACCGAATACCTGCCGCACCGCCTGCTGGTCGTTGCCAACGGCTGGATCGAGGGCCTCACGGTCGGTGCCATCATCCTCGGCGTAGTGCTGGGTGGCGCCCTGATCCGGCCCGAGATCGCGCACAGCCTGCTCTCGCTCGACTTTCCGGTGGTCGAAACCGGGGTCGATACCGTTGCCGAGATGACCCTGGTCATTGTCGGCTCGCTCTACCTCGTCGCGGCCCTGTTCAATCTCTACGTTCCGGATACCGGCGTCGACCACAAGCCGCTGAAGAAGAACCCGGTGTACCTGTTCCACGAGTTCAACCACTGCCTCAAACTGCTGTGGCGCGACAAACTCGGCCAGATCTCGCTGGCCGTGACGACCCTGTTCTGGGGCGCGGGAGCGACGCTGCAATTCATCGTGCTGGAATGGGCCAAGGTGGCCCTGAACCTGGACTTGTCGAAGGCCAGCATGCTCCAGGGCGTGGTTGCGGTCGGCGTGGCCATCGGCGCGATACTCGCGGCGAAGATGATCACCCTGCGCAAATCGGTGCGCGTGATTCCGCTCGGCATCGCCATGGGCGTCGGCGTAATAGCCATGATCGCCGTGCGCGACATGTGGCTGGCGGTGCCTCTGCTGGTGCTGGTGGGAATATTCTCCGGTTTCTTCGTGGTGCCGATGAACGCGCTGTTGCAGCATCGCGGCCACATCCTGATGGGTGCCGGGCATTCCATCGCGGTGCAGAACTTCAACGAGAACCTTTCGATCCTGGTCATGACCACCACCTACTCCGTGCTGCTCAGGGCCCAGTTGTCGATCTACTGGATCATCGTCCTCTTTGGCCTGTTCGTGGCCGGCACCATGTGGCTGGTCAAGCGCCACCACGAGGCCAACCAGCGCGAACGCGACGACGTCGCACACCTCGATGACGCGGCCCACCACTGACGAGCATGACAGCGAGATTCATCCGCCGATGATGAAACGCGCGAAAACGAAGTTTCAGTGAAGGCTAACGCCGGCCGTATTGGCGTTATGCCGGAACTAAAATCTTCTGTTTCAGTGGAGGCTAACGCCGGCTTTATCGGCGTTAAGCGTAGCGGCCGCAACTAAAAGCGAATTAAAGGCCCGCCCCTCCCATCCGCTGCGCGGCCCACGGCTGGCTTTGCACAGCCAGCCGGCTGCGGCGGCGCACCGCGTGCTGTGCGAAACCCCGCCTCGCCCCCTCACGGGGAGGCTACTGGTCAGTTCGCTGCGCTCAACTATTACCCGTCACCACGAACGAGTTATCTCACGCTAAAAATGCCTGCTAACGCACGTCGGGTTCGAAGAAGACCCACTGTGCGTTCGGAAAGCGCTCCTGCATGCGCGCCTCGACCGCGTTGATGGCGTCGACCATCTGCAGGCCGGTCTGCGTTTCCATGCCGCGCATGCGCGCCTTGACAGCGATCACCACCTTGTCGCCCCAGGCCAGGGTGATGACATTCAATACCTGCTCGACTTCCGTCTGCGCCGCGACGAAGGCCTCTATCTCGGCACGCAAGGCCGGCGCGGCGGATTCGCCGACGATCAGGCCCTTGACCTCGATCATCACGGCGATCGCGATCACCATCAGCACGATGCCGATCGCCAGCGTGCCCAGCGCATCCCACAGCGGGTTGCCGGTGACCACCGTGGCGGCGACCGCGACGAAGGCCAGCGCAAGCCCGAGCAGCGCGGCGATGTCTTCTCCCGCGACTACCATCAACTCGGACTGGCGGGTTTCGCGGAACCAGACCAGGAAAGGCTGGCGCCCGGCGATCTTGCGGATCTCCCGCAGCGCACCCCACAGCGAAAAGGCTTCCAGCACCACGGCGCCCGCCAGCACCGCCATGGCGATCAGGCCGTGCTGCAGCGGCTGCGGATGCAGCAGGCGCTCGATGCCTTCATAGACGGAAAACGCACCGCCCATGAAGAACAGCAGCAGCGCCACGATCATCGACCAGAAGTAGGTGACGCGATGATGGCCGAGGGGAAAGTCGGCGCTGGCGGGACGGCGCGCCTCTTTCAGGCCCAGCAGCAACAGCAACTGGTTGGCGCAGTCGGCCGTGGAATGGATGGCCTCGGCCAGCATTGAGCCGGAACCGGTCCAGAACGCCGCGACATACTTCGACACCGCGATGCCGAAGTTGGCGCCCAGCGCGTAGAAAATGGCCTTTGTCGAGCCTTCATTGCCGTGCGACATCAGGCGCCCTTCCGCTGTCTCATGGTCTGCCGCATGAAACAAAGATCCTCCCAGGCCCTGGCCTTGTCCGGCAGCGTGCGCAACAGGTAGGCCGGATGGTAGGTGACAATCAGCGGAATGCCGTCGTAATCGTGAAGCTTGCCGCGCGCCGCGGCGATCTTGATTTCCGTCTGCAGCAGGGTCTGCGCCGCCGGGCGGCCGAGCGCAACGATCAGCTTCGGCCGGATCAGTTCGATCTGGCGTTCCAGATACGGCCGGCAGGTCGCGGTTTCTTCCGGCGTCGGGGTGCGGTTCTCGGGTGGCCGGCATTTGACGGCATTGGCGATATACACGTCATCGCCGCGCTTGAGGCCGATGGCCGCCAGCATGTTGTCGAGCAGCTTGCCGGCCTGGCCGACAAAGGGCTCGCCGCGCTGATCCTCTTCGGCGCCCGGCCCCTCCCCGACAAACAGCCAGTCGGCATTGCGATCGCCGACGCCTAGCACGGCCTGCTTGCGCGCCTCGCAAAGGCTGCACTTGCGACACGCCGCTACCGTCACGGCGAGTTCATCCCATGCCGTCGCACCAGGCGGCGCCATGGACGCGACACCAGGAACGGGCGCGATGGTCGGAGCGGCTTCCGGCAATGGCATGGCCGTCGCCGGCGGTGGTGCTACGACTTCCTCGACCGGCATCGCCGCAGTCGGGACACGCAATTTCCAGACGGGGCCCAGGCCCATCTCGCGCAGTATCTGTTCGCGTTCCGGTTTCACAGGTCGCGCGCCATCACGATGGCATCCTCACGGCCTTCATGTGCCGGATAATAATCCCGGCGCCGCCCGATTTCGACAAAGCCGTGACGCCGGTAGAAACCCTGCCCGGCAACGTTGCCGGGGCGCACCTCAAGCAGCATGCGCGTCGCCGCCTGCAACCGGGCCTGGGCGAAAAGGTGGATCAGCAGGGCCGAGCCGCGACCGCTGCGCTGCAGTTCAGGCAACACGCTGATGTTGAGCAGGTGCGCTTCGTCCAGCGCCTGCATCATGATCGCGTAACCGGTCATGCGTTTGTCTTCCTGCGCCAGCCATCCGCCGTGGCCGGCTGCCAGGGAATCGGCAAAGTTGCCCCGCGTCCAGGGAAAGGGATGGATGAGCGCTTCGGCCTCGGCCACGGCATCGAGGTCCGCGACCGTCATGCCCGGATAGTCGCGCACTATTTCGCCCCCCCACGCGCCATTCGTTCAACCGTCGTCAAGGCCACCTTGTCACGGACGTAGACGGGTTGGGCCAGCGCCGCCGGGAACGCCTCGCCCCTGGCAAATGCCGGTGCGGCAAGACGCAGCACTGCGGCGGCGGTCGGAAATACGTCGGCGCGCAGTCCGAGGAGGTCCGGCTTGCGGGCGAGGAGCAATTCACCGTATGCGGCAAAGCCGTCGCCCACGCCCCAGCCACCGGAGAAAGTCGGCGCCGGCAGTACGGCGGGCGGCAGGCAAACCGGCGCCATGAGTTGCGTGATTCCATCCCCTTCGACGCGATAAGCCGCGGCATACACCTCGTTCATGCGCGCATCGAGGCAAGCCCATACCTGATGCTCGCCGGATGCCAGCGCCAGCGCTTCCATGGTCGACACCGGCAGCACGGGAAGATCAAGGCCCCAGGCCAGGCCCTGCGCCACGCCGCAGGCCAGGCGCAGTCCGGTGAAGCCGCCGGGGCCGGCACCGAAGGCAACGCCGTCGATCTGCGCCAGCGCGATGCCGGCCTCCGCCAGCAACTCGTGCATCCATGGCAGCAGGTGTTCGGAACCCCCGTTGGGAATTTCCGCGCTGCGCTCGATCAGTTCGCCATCCTGCCAAAGCGCAACGGACAGGCGCCGCGTCGCGGTCTCTATAGC
>CAIZKA010000507.1 GCA_903933395.1 uncultured beta proteobacterium
GCCGGCATCGGCCAGGGCGCGCAGGTTGGCGCTCTGGTCGTTGTCCTTCATCGACAGCAGGTGCTTGTCGAAGGCGACGATGCGGCCCTGCTTGTCTTCGAGGTTGTAGGGCAGGCGGCAGGCCTGCGAGCATTCGCCGCGATTGGCGCTGCGCCCGGTGTGGGCGTGGCTGATGTAGCACTGGCCGGAAAATGCCACGCACAGTGCGCCGTGGATGAAGAATTCGAGGACCGGCGCCGCACTGCTTCCATCGCCCTCAGGGAGAGGGACCGAGGGAGAGGGTGGGGTAACTTTTGCACGGATCGCGCGTATCTCCGGCAGCGACAGTTCGCGCGCCAGCACGATCTGCGAAAAGCCGGTGTCGGCGAGAAAGCGCGCCCGCTCCGGCGTGCGGATGTCGGTCTGGGTCGAGGCATGCAGCTCGACGGGCGGCAGGTCCATCTCCAGCAGGCCCATATCCTGCAGGATCAGCGCGTCGGCGCCGGCCTCGTACATCTGCCAGGCAAGGCGGCGCGCTTCCTCGATTTCGTCGTCGCGGAAAATCGTGTTGAGGGTGATGAAGATTTTTGCGTGGAAGCGGTGGGCGAAGGCCGTCAGTCGTTCGATGTCCTGCACCGTATTGCCGGCGCCGACTCTGGCGCCGAAGGCCGGCCCGCCGATATACACGGCGTCGGCACCATGCCTGACCGCCTCGATGCCGATGTCGGCATTCTTGGCGGGGGCGAGGAGTTCGAGGGCGGCGGGGGCTTGGGTCACGGTGTGCCGGTGGCGGGCAGGGAGGTCGCGAATTGTAGACCCTTAATCGGCGGCGGGCCGGACCGGATTTACTCTGCGGGCGGGCCTTTCGGCGGCGGCTGTTTTGCGTCCTTCGCGCCCGGTTCTCCGGCGGCATCCGCGGCGGGCTTCTCGGCCGCATCCCCGGCGGGCTTCTCGGCGGAATTGTCGGCCGGCTTTTCGGCGGCGGATTCCGGCGGCGGCACGTGCAGCGATGCGGGCGCGATCATTGACGAAGTCTGGCTTCGCGCATAGAGGACCACCGCCAGGATCGCAACGGTAATGAGGACTGCGTAAACAAGGCCTAGCGGTGTCTTCATCGTCGAGTGATGCCCGGTGGGTGAATCGTACAGCGCGGCGGTCATTATGGACGGGTCCGGCGGCCGCCGCCAACAAGGCTGCGCTAGCGTGCGGCGCCGGACCCGGTGACGGCGCAAGTCGCCGGATCGCTGGCCCAGGCCTGTTCGCCGATCCGGCCCAGGCGCTCCAGGTAGCAGTCGTAGTGCCGCCCCCAGGCGTAGGCCCGGTCGTCGGCGAGCAGGCCGGCGATGTTGTTGAGTTCGATGTCGACCGCCTGGAGTTCGTCGCTGCCGGTCGCGCGCAACAGTTCTTCGACCAGCAGCAGGTTGGAGATCAGGTAGGCGGCAAGGTGCTTCGGCTTGTCGATCAGCTTCGCCGTTTCGGCGACGGAGAGCGGTGCGATGCGCGCGATCGCCGCCTCGATGTCGGAGCGGAGCAGTGACGGCGGGTTCGTCGTGGCGCTGCCCAGGTGCTCCAGTGCCGGAAGGATGCCGCGGGTGACCGGCCGGCTGATCGCCGTCATCCTGACCGCCTCCGGCAACGCGGCTTCGAGCCCCTGCAGGCTTTCCTTGGCAAGGCGGCGCGCCGCGGCGAGTTCGTCGCCGGTCAGGGGCTGCAGGGTGCAGGGCGCGTCACCGCCGCGTCCCAGCGTGATGCACAGCAGGCGGTGCCAGGATTTCTGCCCCAGCGCCGCGCCGAAGCTGTGATCGGCATCGGCGACCTGCAGGCTGCCGCCGCCGATGTCGAGCACATGGCTGGTCGCGAGCGTCGGCCCGAGCGCCAGCCGGGTGCCCGTGTAGGCGTAGCTGCCTTCGATCGCCTGCGGCACCACCAGTACCGCGACGCCGCTGTCGGCACGGACGCGGGCCATCACCGCCAGCAGTTCGCCGGCATCCTGTTGCAGGGCCAGGCGCCAGGCCGAGAAGCCGCCGCCGACGCGTTCGCAATCCGGGCCGAAGCCGGCATCGCGCGGCAGCTCGCGCAGGGCGGCGACCGTGGGCGCCAGGGTTTGGCGCAGGCTGCCACCGGCCCACAGCGGACCGAGGTAATCGATGTCCGTCTGCGGCATCGCGGTGCTGTTCGAGGCGCCGGCGCGGATGCCCGAGGAGCCGATGTCGAAGGCCACGCGACAGCCGGAATCGGCCCAGGCTGCGGCCGCCAGCAGCGCCAGCGCGAGACCGGCGAGACTCCGGCGCATTCGGGCGGCGGCCGTCATGGCGTGTCAGAGGTGGAAGAAGCCCATGGCCCCGGCGACCAGGCCCAGCGCGCTGGCGCCATAGACGCCCGCCAGCATCCAGCGCTTGCGGCTGAGCAGCGTGATCGCGGCCAGCGCGATGGCGACCTGCAGCAGCGTGGTCGCAAGCGCCCAGCGCTCATGCACGTGCATTTCCATCTCGCTTTTCTGGTCGGCGGCCTTGGCCGCGGCTTCGAGCTTGTCGGCGTCGAGCTTGATTTCTTCCTTTTCCTTCTTGTAGCGCTCGATGGCCTGGCGGAATTTCTCCTGCGATTCGCCCGTGGTCAGGGTGACCGAAAGTTCGGCGAGGTTCTGCTTGTTGCTCTTGGCCTGGTAATAGTTCCACTGGTTCGAGGCGGAGGTTTTCTGGATCGCGGCCTCGTTCTTGTAGAGCAGGGCGGCATTCTGCGAATGGCCGCCCATGTAGCCGAAAATCGCGCCTATGGTCGACAGGACGGCGGTCAGCACCGCCACCCGGGAAGTGAACTGGTCGCCGCCATGCTGGGCGGCATGCTCGACCTCGTGGTCGTGCGGTCCATGCATGTGAAATCCATGACCGGACATAGGGAAGGGTCTCCTGAAAATGCAGTGGGTTGAATTGCCTGAAGGGCGCATTTTAATGCCTGGGGGCCGGCCGCCGGCGCCTGATTGCGGCGCAATGCGTGCAGGGCCTGGCGGTCGGCGTATGCTTATGGAAATTTCATGTTGTCGAGTTTCTCTTCATGGGCAAGGGTCGCATTGCCGGCATCGAGCGCCGGCGCATTTATCTGGTGGGTGGTCTCTGCGCGCTCGGCGCCGGGCTGGGGGTGGCGCGCTGGGTGGTGACGCGGCCGCAGCCGCCTGCCGGACATCCGCTGCCGGTCGACTTCGGCAAGCTGGCGCCAGGCAAGCTGATGACCGTGGAATGGCACGGCCGCACGGTGTGGATACTGCGCCGCAGCGCCGATGAGATCGCGGCACTGGCCGGTTTCGAGAGCGAACTGCTCGATCCCGCTTCCGAACATTCACTGCAGCCGGAAGGCTGCCGCAACCCGCATCGTTCCCTGCGCCCCGAAGTATTCGTCGCCGTCGGTCAATGCACGCACCAGGGCTGCCCGCCGGTCTTGCGCAGCGGGCCCGGCGATCGCAGCGAGTTTCTCTGTCCCTGCCATACTTCAAAGTTCGACCTGGCCGGCCGGGTCTTTCGCAACGGCCCGGCGCCTGCCAACCTGATCATTCCGGAATACCGGTTCGAGGGCGACGGTCGCGTGGTGATCGGCGAGGCTTAGGCGCGGTCGTCGAGCGCCGGCAATCTTTTCATAGCCACGACAAGGAAGCCATCATGATCCGATCCGGTCTTATGTTTGCCGCCGGGCTTTTGCTGGCGGGAAATGCCGGCGCCGGGGACTTCCGGCTTTCCAGCGCCGACATCAGGGACGGCGGCACCATTGCCGCCGAGCAGGTATTCGCCGGCTTCGGCTGCAGCGGCAAGAACATCTCGCCGGCCTTGAAGTGGTCGGGCGCGCCCGAAGGCACAAAGAGCTTCGCCCTGCTGGTGCACGACCCCGATGCGCCGACCGGCGGCGCCGGCTGGTGGCACTGGCTGGTGATCAACATCCCCGCCGCCACGACGGAACTGCCCAAGGGTGCGGGCAATGTCGACACCCTGGCGCTGCCGCCCGGCGCCAAACAGGTCACCACCGATTTCGGCGGTCCTGGCTGGGGCGGCCCCTGCCCGCCGGCCGGCGACAAGCCGCACCGCTACCGCTTCACGCTCTACGCGCTGAAGGTGGACAAGCTGGACCTGCCGCCCGGCGCCACGGCATCGCTGGCGGGCTTCATGGTCAATGCCAATTCGATAGGCAGGGCGACCCTGACCGGCAAGTACGGGCGCAAGGAATAGTCTGGCCTGCGGTCGATGCGGGCGCTCGTCGCGGCCGGCTTCCGGTGGCGGACCCGGAAGCGGCGCGCCGCCTAGCCGCTGACGGTCACCACGATGCGGCGCAGGTGCGCGTCGCTGCGGTGTTCCCAGAGGAAGATGCCCTGCCAGGTGCCGAGCAGCAGGCGGCCGCCGCCGAGCGGCAGCGACACCGAACTGCCGCTGAGCACGCTGCGCGCATGGGCGGCCATGTCGTCGTCGCCTTCGTCGGCGTGGCGGTAGGCCGGGTCGCCGTCGGGCGCCCAGCGCCGGGCCAGGGTTTCGAGGTCGTGGCGCACGGCGGGGTCGGCATTCTCGGTGATCAGCAGCGAACAACTCGTGTGCTGGACGAAGACATGCACGACACCGGTGGCGATGCCCGACGCCGCCGCAATGCGCGCCACCTCGGCGGTGATCTCCTGCGTGCCGCGACCGCGCGTGCGGATGTCGAAGGTCTGCTGGTATGCCGCCATCGCCGTA
>CAIZKA010000508.1 GCA_903933395.1 uncultured beta proteobacterium
CGACATCGAATACCACGTGCGCCACATCGCCCTGCCCAAGCCCGGCGACTGGCGCCAGTTCTGCATCCAGGCCGCGCGCATCCACGCCCGTCCGCTCGACCTGCAGCGCCCGCTGTGGGAGATGTACGTGATCGAGGGCCTCGACAGCTTCCTCGATCTGCCGGCGGGCAGTTTCGCCGTGCTGCTGAAAATCCACCATGCCGCGATCGATGTTGCGCGCGGCAACGAAATCACCACGCTGCTGCACGACGTGTCGGCCGATTCGCCGCCGCCCGCGCCGCCCGCGCCCTGGTTTCCCGAAGAAGCGCCGGGCAATCTCGGCCTGCTGCTGCGTGCCGGTTTCAATGTCGCGACCTTCCCGCTGCGCATGGCGCAGCCGCTGACGCGCAGCTGGGCCACGGTGAAATCCGCCGCACGTACCTTCGCCGGCGAGTTTCTCGGCCGCCCGCAGGAGTTTCCGCTGACGCGCTTCAACAGCGAGGTCTCGCCGCACCGGGTGTTCGAAACGCGGCGCTTCGCGCTGCAGGATTTCAAGGCCATCCGCGGCCTCGCCGACGGCGCCACGGTCAATGACGTCGTGCTCGCGGTGTGCGCCGGCGGCCTGCGCCGCTACCTCGACCTGCAAGGCGAACTGCCCGAGGACAGCCTGGTCGCGGTGGCGCCCGTGGCGGTGCGCGCAGCCGGTGGCAAGAAGGGCGGGGCCGGCGGCCCGGCAAGTTTCTCGTGGGTGCGCCTGGAGCTGGGCACCGACATTGCCGATCCGGTGGCGCGCCTCGCGGCGATACAGGCGCTGAGTTCATCGTCGGAGGTCATGGCCCAGGCGGTCAGCGCGCGCGAACTGGTCGATCTGGCCGAACATGCGCCATCGGCCGCGATCGCCGTCACCAGCAAGATGCTGCGCTCCGCTTCCGCCCTGCTCGGCAATTGGGCGCCGCTGGCCAACTGCGCAATCACCAACGTGCCGGGACCGCAGGTGCCGCTTTATCTGCAGGGCGCGCGCCTGACCTATCTGTCGGCGATCATGCCGATTTCCGACGGCATGGGCCTGGTGTTTTCGGTGACCAGTTACAGCGAAATGATCGCCATTTCCTTCACCGGCTGTTACGAGCAACTGCCCGATCCCGAAGTCTTCGCCCAGTGCCTGCGCGACAGCTTCCAGGAGTACTTGGCGCTGCTGCGTCCCCCGACCCGGCGCAAGCCGCGCCCGTCTGCGGTCAAGGCACCGTCCCGCAAAACAGCCGCCGTCGCGGGCAAGCCGCCGCGACGCAAGACGGTCGCCCGCGCCGCGGTGCATCGAGCATGAGCGCGGCGCCGCTGCATATCGAATACGAATCGCTGGGCGATCCGGCACGGCCGGCCATCGTGCTGATAATGGGACTAGGCATGCAACTCACGGGCTGGCCCGATTCCTTTTGCCAGGCACTGGTGGCGCGCGGCTATCGCGTAATCCGTTTCGACAACCGCGATTGCGGACTGTCGGGCCGCGCGCCGGCGAAGAAGCGCGCCAACCTGCTGCTGGCCATGGCCGCTGCCGCGCTGGGTTTGCCGGTGCGCACGCCCTATGCGCTGGAGGACATGGCCGGCGACACGATCGGTCTGATGGACAGTCTCGGCATTGCCCGCGCGCACATCGTCGGCGCCTCGATGGGCGGCATGATCGCCCAGGTGCTGGCGGCCAAATTCCCGCAGCGCGTGCAGAGTTTGACCTCGATCATGTCCACCTCGGGCAACCGCCGCGTTTCGAAACCGACCAAGCCGGCACGCAAGGCGCTGCTGAGCCGGCCGGCCGACCCGAAGGATCCCGAGTCGGTGATCGACCATCTGGTCGAGATGTTCGGCATCATCGGCAGCCCGGCCTACCCGTCGACGCGTGAAGAGCTGCGCCTGCGCCTGGGCCACAGCGTGCGTCGCGCCTATTATCCTGCCGGTGTTGCGCGCCAGTTGCTGGCCGTCATCGCCGCCGGCGACCGGCGCAAGCAGTTGCGGACCATAGGCGCGCCGACCCTGGTGATCCATGGTGCCGACGATCCGCTGGTGCCGCTCGCCGCCGGGCGCGACACGGCGCAGCACATTCCCGGCGCCTCGCTGCTGGTGATCGACGGCATGGGCCACGATTTCCCCGAGGCCCTGATGCCGCGCCTGGCGACGGCCATCGCAGATCATTGCGACAAGAATCCCGCCGTGTCGTCGTCGGCCGCCGCCTGAAACGATCATGACGCGCGTCGGCATTTATTTCGCCGCGGTGCAGTTCCTCTTCGTCACCTGCTGGACGGTGTATGTCATTTTCCTGCCGCAGCTAGCGGCACAGGCCGGGATCGAGAAGAAGTGGGTGATCTACATCCTGATGGCCGACCAGGCGATTTTCACGCTCATGGATTTTTCGATGGGCGTTGCCGCCGATCGTGTGCAGCGGGTGCTGGGCCGGCTCGGCCGGCTGCTGGTGATTTTGACGGCGGTGTCCTGCGCGGCCTTCCTGCTGCTGCCGCTGGCCGCACCATCGGGTTCGCCGCTGCTGTTCCTGGTCCTGATCGCAATCTGGGCCGTGACCTCGTCGGCCCTGCGCGCACCGCCCATGGCGATTCTGGGCAAGTATGTTCCGGCGCCGAAACTGCCCTGGGTATCGACGCTGACGCTGCTCGGCATGGGCGTCGCCGGTGCCGGCGCGCCCTACCTGACGGTGAGTCTGCGCGGCGTCGATCCGCGCCTGCCCTTCGCGCTGTCTTCGATCGCCCTGATCGTCGCCGTCAGCGCCATGCTCTGGGCCGAGAAGTATCTGGCCGGGGCGACGGCAGAAGCGGTACCCGAGCCGGTGAAAAAGAAGCCCGTCGGTACGGGCGTGGTGCTCTTCTTCGGCGCCGTAGCTATGCTCGGTCTGGGCTTCCAGGCGCATTTCGCCCTGAACTCGGCGCCGCTCTACCTGCGTTTCGCCAAGCCGGCCGAGCTGGATTACCTTATGCCGGTGTTCTGGATCGGCTTCAACTTGCTGATCTTTCCCGCCTGCCGCGCCAACGAACGCTTCGGCGGCACCGTCGTCATGGCCGCGGGCGCCGTGGCGGGTGCGCTGGCTTCGGCTCTGGCCGCCGCCGCGCCATCGCTGGAATTGCTGGTAGTGCTGCAGTTCCTTGCCGGTGGCGCCTGGGCGGCGGTGCTGATGAGTGCGATGACGGCGGCCATCGCCATCGGTCATGTCGGGCGCGAAGGCGCGGCCACCGGCGGCCTGTTCGCCCTGCTGGCGATCGCCACTTTCACGCGCATGGGGTTGGTCGCCGCGCAACTGAACAAGGATCCGGCCGTCAGCGCGCTGCTGGTCTGGCTGCCCGGCCTTGCCTGGCTGGTTGCCGGCCTGCTGCTGGTGTGGCTGACCCTGAGTTTTCGGTCACTGCCTGCCGAGGCCGCCCGGACACCCGGCTGAGGACCGTGGCGGACTCCCGCCGTAAGCACCGGGGGATGGATTGCGCCCGAAAAGTCGGCGTTGGCGCTACGGCGATTCAGTCTAATTTCGAAGCGTCATACCGGCGAAGGCCGGTATCCAGCGAGCCATGTGATGCGCTCCGCAACCCTGGATTCCGGCCTTCGCCGGAATGACGATCCTTTGAATGC
>CAIZKA010000509.1 GCA_903933395.1 uncultured beta proteobacterium
CACGTGCGATTTCATCGAGCTGCCGGCGGCCAGGCTGGCAAGCAGCATGCCGCACCAGACGTGGTAGGCGGCCAGCCCGATGACCAGCGCGGTCTTGGCATGCAGCCAGCCGCCGCCGAAGCCGTAGCCGAACCACAGCCAGAAACCCAGGCCGATGGCCAGCACACCCAGCGGCGTGATGAAACGATACAGCTTGCGTGCCATCAGCAGCAGGCGCTCGCGTTCGGCCCGGCTGTCGGCCGGCACCATGGCGAGGTTCACGAATATGCGCGGCAGGTAGAAGAGCCCGGCGAACCAGCTGGTGACGAAGACGATGTGAAAGGCTTTTATCCAGAGCATGATGTTCCCGGGTGTTGTTGTGCCGCTGCAATTCCCGCCATTACGTCCGGATAGCGCAGACGCAGGTGCAGCTCCCGCTTCATGCGGGTGTTGTCGAGCCGGCGCGATTCGTTCATGAATGACCACTGCATCGGCGGCACGCTGCGGCGCACCTCTTCGCGCGGCAGGCGCGGTGCGCGCGGCAGGGCGAAGGCGTCGGCCAGCGCATCGAACCATTCGCCCATCGCCAGCGACGAGTCGTCGTTGATGTTGTAAATGCGATTGGCCGCGGCCCGAGTCAGTGCCGCGCTGCAGGCGCGGCCGAGATCCGCGGCATGGATGTGATTGGTATGGCTGTCTTCTGCGTGCAGCATGAGCGGCAGTTGCTTGTGCAGGCGCTCCAGCGGCAGGCGGTCTTCGGCATAGATGCCCGGCGCGCGCAGGATGCTGACGCAACACTGGCGTCCGCGCTGGCGGCCGAAACGGCGCAGTCGCCGTTCGGCATCCACCCGCCGTGCCGCCCGCGCCGACTGTGCCGACGGGCTGCGCGTCTCGCTGACGCGGGCGCCGCCGCAGTCGCCATAGACGCCGCTGGTGCTGATGTACACCAGTTGCCGTGGTAGACTTTTTCCGCGCTGCAAAGCGGCAATCAGGTTTCGTGTGCGCGGGTCGCCGCTTCCCTGCGCCGGCGGTGGTGCGCTGTGAATCACGGCGTCCGCGATGCCGGCCAGTCGCGTCAGGGTGCCTGGCCGGTCGAGATCGCCTTCTATCTGCGTGACGCCCAGCGCTTCCAGTTGCGGGTCGCGCCGGCGCACCAGGGCCAGCACGTGCCAGCGTTGCACGAGTTGCGGCAACGCACGGCGCATGACGTCACCGCAACCAATGATCAGCAATCTACGCATCGGACAATTATCGCATGGCCCCAGTCGCCCCTTTTCGCGTCACCCTGCAGCCCAGCGGGCACAGCTTCAGCACCGACGGCAACGAACCCGTATTGCAGGCGGCCCTCGACGCCGGCCTGACCCTGCCCTACGGCTGCCGCAACGGCGCCTGCGGCGCCTGCAAGGGCAAGGTGCTCGACGGCCTGGTGGATCATGGTCCGGTGCAGGATCAGGCTTTGTCTACCGCGGATCGCGCCGGCGGCCTGGCGTTGTTCTGTTGCGCGAAACCGCTTTCCGACCTGGTGCTCGAATGCCGCGAGGTCGGCACGGCCAAGGACATCCCGGTCAAGATCATGCCCTGCCGGGTGCAGAAGATCGAGCGTGCGGCGGACGATGTGATCATCCTGAGCCTCAAGCTGCCGGCCAACGAGCGCCTGCAGTTTCTCGCCGGCCAATACATCGAGTTCCTCCTCAAGGACGGCAAGCGCCGCGCCTTTTCCATCGCCAATGCGCCGCATGACGACGGCTTCCTGCAACTGCATGTACGCATGATCGCCGGCGGCGAGTTCACCGGCCACGTCTTCGGCGCCATGAAGGAAAAGGACATCCTGCGTTTCCAGGGTCCCTACGGCAGCTTCTTCCTGCGCGAGGAATCGGCCAAGCCGGTGATCCTGCTCGCCGGCAGCACGGGCTTTGCGCCGATCAAGGCCATCGTCGAGCATGCCATCCACAATCACATCAAGCGCCCGCTGGAAATCTACTGGGGCGCGCGTACCCGCAGCGGGCTCTACCTGTCCGACCTGCCGTCAGGCTGGGCCGGTACGAACAGCCATATCCGCTATGTGCCGGTACTCTCCGAAGCGACGCCGGAGGATTCCTGGCAGGGACGCAGCGGCCTGGTGCATCGGGCGGTGCTGGAAGACCACGCCGATCTTTCCGGGTTTCAGGTCTATGCCTGCGGGGCGCCGGCGATGATCGATGCCGCGCGCACCGAGTTCGTGGCGCGCGGTTTGCCCGCCGAGGAGTTCTTCGCCGACGCGTTTACCTTTGCGTCAGGCTGAATGCGAGAGTTGGCGTTCGCAGCACGGCGTTATTCGCCGAGATAGGCGGCGCGTACGCGCGAATCGGCGAGCAGCGCGGCGGAAGTATCCGCCAGCGTGATGAGGCCGCTTTCCATGACGTAGCCGCGCGAGCAGACTTCCAGCGCGAGCCTGGCATTCTGTTCGACCAGCAGGATGGTCATGCCCTCTGCGGCGACCGTCCGCACGACTTCGAATACCTTTTCCACCATCAAGGGCGCCAGGCCCATCGAGGGCTCGTCGAGCAGCAGCAGTTTCGGCCGGCCCATCAGCGCGCGGCCGATGGCGAGCATCTGCTGCTCACCGCCGGAAAGCGTTCCGGCGACCTGTGCGGCGCGCTCCTTCAGGCGCGGCAGGAGGCCGTAGACACGCTCCAGGTCGCCGGCGATGGCTGCTTTGTCGCTGCGGTGGTAGGCGCCCATGGCGAGGTTCTCGGCAACGGTCAGGCGGGCGAAGATGCCGCGGCCCTCGGGCACCAGCGCCATGCCCTTGCCTATCAACAGGTGGCCGGGCAGCGCTTCGATGCGTTCGCTGCCGTAGTGGATTTCTCCGCTAGACGGGATCATGCGCGCCAGCGCCTTCAGCGTGGAGGTCTTGCCGGCGCCGTTGGCGCCGATCAGGCAGACGATCTCGTTCTGCTCGACCACGAAAGAGATCCCCTTGACCGCGGCAATGCCGCCGTAGTGAACCTGAAGGTTCAGGGCCTCAATGAGCGCTTGTGCCAAGATAAGCCTCGATGACTTTGGTGTTGGCGCGCACCGACTCAGGCACGTCCTCGGCGATCTTCTCGCCGTAGTCGAGCACGGCGACGCGGTCGCACAGGCCCATGACCAGCTTGACGTCGTGCTCGATCAGGAGCACGGTCAGCCCGTCGCGGCGCAGCCCCTCGATCAGTCCGCGCAGCGCCGCGGTCTCGGTGGCGTTCATGCCGGCGGCGGGTTCGTCGAGCGCCAGCAGCTTCGGATCGGTGGCCAGCGCGCGGGCGATTTCGAGCCGCCGCTGGTCGCCGTAGGAGAGGTGCCGTGCCAGGTCGCCGGCGCGGTCGGCGATGCCGACGTAATGCAGCAGCTCGTCCGCGCGACGGCGGATCGCCGCTTCTTCGGCGCGCTCCGCGCCGGTGCGCAGCATCGCGCCAAACACCCCGGCACGGGTGCGCACATGGCGGCCGACCATGACGTTTTCCAGCGCGGTCATGTTGCCGAAGAGGCGGATGTTCTGGAAGGTTCGTGCGATTCCGGCGGCGGCAACCTGGTGCGGGCTTTCCAGGTTCAAGGGCAAACCGCAAAACAGCACCTCGCCGCCGTCGAGCGGATAAAGTCCGGTAAACACATTGAACAGCGTGGTCTTGCCGGCGCCGTTGGGTCCGATCAGGCCGTAGATTTCACCGCTCCTGATGGTCAGCGAGACATCCTTCAGCGCCTGCACGCCGCCGAAGCGCTTGTCGATGGCGCGGGCTTCGAGAAGAGTTTCAGCCATTGACGAAAACCTGTATAGCCACAGAGGACACAGAGGGCACAGAGAAAGTCAGGGGAGGCTTTCCTCTGTGATCTCTGTGTCCTCTGTGGCTGATGGCTTTGTTTTTCATGCGCGGTTCTCGTTCATCTCGCGGCGATGCCGCGTTTCCGGCCAGAGGCCCGCGGGGCGGAAGCGCATCGTGAAAACCAGCGCCAGGCCGAAGACCAGCATGCGCAGCACTTCGGGGTCGACCAGCAGTTTGCCGAACAGGGCCATCTGCGCCGGTTCCACCGTGTAGCGCAACAGTTCGGGAACGAAGGAGAGCAGCACGGCGCCGGCGATCACGCCCCAGATGTTGCCCATGCCGCCCAGCACCACCATGGCGAGGATCATGATCGATTCGTTGAGGACGAAGCTTTCCGGGCTGACGAAAGTCTGCATCGCGGCGAACATGCCGCCGGCGATGCCGCCGAAGGAGGCGCCCATGGCGAAGGCCAGCAGCTTGATGTTGCGCGTGTTGATGCCGCTGGCCTTGGCCGCGACTTCGTCCTCGCGGATGGCGACCCAGGCGCGGCCGATGCGCGAATCCTGCAGGCGGCGGTTGATGACGATGACGGCCAGCAGCACCAGCATGAGGAAGTAGTAATACTTGATCGGGCCGCTGAAGACCAGTCCGGCAATCGTGTCGCTGCCGGAAAAATTCACCGGGCCGATGCGGAAGGAGTCGATGCGGTTGATGCCTTTCGGGCCGTTGGTCAGATTGACCGGCGAGGACAGGTTGTTCATGAAGATGCGCACGATTTCGCCGAAGCCCAGCGTGACGATGGCGAGGTAGTCGCCGCGCAGGCGCAGCGTCGGCGCGCCGAGTATGACGCCGGCAATGCAGGCGACGGCGGCGCCGATCGGCAGGATCACCCAGAAGGGCAGGTGCAGGCCGAAATGCGGCGAGGCCAGCAGCGCATAGACATAGGCGCCGACAGCGTAGAAGGCCACATAGCCGAGGTCGAGCAGGCCGGCGAAGCCGACCACGATGTTGAGGCCCAGGGACAGCAGCACGAACAGGACGGCGAAGTTGGTAATGCGCACCCAGGCGGTGCCGGCCAAAGCCAGCACAAAGGGCAGCGCGATCAGTGCGACGGCGATCAGGGCCAAGCCTAGTTTTTCACGTCCGCTCATGTTCATCAGGCCCGCTCCGAGACACGTTCGCCGAGCAGGCCGGAGGGACGGAACACCAGCACCAGGATCAGCATCAGGAAGGCAAACACATCCTGGTAGTTGCTGCCGAAGAGCACGAAGTTGCCGCCGTCGGCGCATTGCTCCGCGAGGATTCCGCTGGCGAGCGGCCAATGGCAAAGGTCGGTCATCTCGCCGACGTAGCCGGTGCCCAGGGCTTCGACCAGACCGAGCAGCAGGCCGCCGAGCATGGCGCCGGCGATGTTGCCGATGCCGCCCAGCACCGCCGCGGAAAAGGCCTTGAGGCCGAGGCTGAAGCCCATCGTGTAATGGGCGATGCCGTAATAGCTGCCATACATCACGCCGGCCACCGCACCGAGTCCGGCGCCGATGACGAAGGTGGCGGCGATCACGCGGTCGGCATTGACGCCCATCAGGCTGGCGACATGGACGTTCTCGGCCGTGGCGCGGATGGCGATGCCGAAGCGGGTGCGATAGACGAACCAGGACAGGCCGGCCATCATCGTCAATGACAAAAGGATGATGGCGATCTGCACGCTGCTGATGGCCGCGCCGCCGATGCCGAATACCCGGTTGTCGATGATCTGCGGAAAGGCCAGCGGATTGCGGCCCCAGGCCAGCAGGGCCAGGTGCTGCAGGATGATCGACATGCCGATCGCGGTGATCAGCGGCGCCAGTCGCGGCGCATGGCGCAGGGGGCGATAGGCGGCGCGTTCGAGGAGGTAGCCGATGGCCATGCAGGCCGGAATCGCCGCCATGACTCCGGCGAGGACAATGACCAGCGGCGGCATGCCGCTGCCGGCGAGAGAGGTGATGATGGAGAAGGCCACCATGGCGCCGATCATCACCACTTCGCCGTGGGCGAAGTTGATCAGCTGGATGACGCCATAGACCATGGTGTAGCCCAGCGCGACCACGGCATACACGCTGCCGGTGGTCAGGCCGTTGATGAGCTGCTGGAGCAGGGTGTCCATGTTGCGCGCGTATCCAAAAAAAACGGGGAAGCCGCCGGAGGGCGACTTCCCCGTTCGTTTCAGCGGATGCTTACTTCTTCGCGGGAGCAGCGGGGGCCGGAGCAGCCGCCGGTGCCGGAGCAGCAGCGGGAACCGGGGCAGCTGCAGGTGCAGGTGCAGGAGCAGCTGCCGGGGCAGCCGCGGGAGCTGCAGCAGGCGCCGCGCCTGCCGCCGGAGCCGCACCCGCCGCAGCAGGTGCCGCTGCCGGAGCTGCAGCGGGCGCAGGTGCCGTGGCCGCCGCATACTCATCCAGAGTCATCGACTTGCCGCTTTTGAGGATCGCGACAGGTGTGATCTTGCCGTCCTTCAGGGTGAAGATCGTCATCTCGGCATCCTTGCGGTCGCCCTTTTCGTCGAACTTGATGTTGCCGCTGGCGCCATTGAAGTCAATGGTGGCCAAGGCCGGCAGGTACTTCGCCGGATCCGGCGAATCCGCCTTCTTCATTGCGGCAATCAGCAGGTTCGCGGCGTCGTAGGTGAAGGGCGAGTAAAGAATCGGATCAGCCTTGAACGCGGCCTTGTAGGCGTCGAGGAACTTCTTGCCGGCGGCCTGCACCGGTATGCCGGCCTGCGAGCAGAGCAGTCCTTCGGCCGCGGGGCCGGCGAGCTCGGCCATCTTGTCGGTACAGGCGCCGTCGCCGAAGGCAAATACGGCGGTCATCTTCAGTTCGCGCGCCTGCTTGATCAGCGGGCCGCCGGTGGCATCCATGCCGCCGTAGAACACGGCGTCAGGCTTCTTGCCCTTGACCTTGGTCAGCACGGCTTTCCAGTCCACGGTCTTGTCGGTGCCCTTTTCGCGCGGCAGAACCTTGATCCCGGCGGCCTTGAGCGCCTTCTCGACCTCGTTGGCGAGGCCTTCGCCGTAGGCAGTGGCGTCGTCGATCACGGCCACGGTCTTCGGCTTCGTCTGGCTGGCCAGGTAGTTGGCAACGGCCGGGCCCTGCTGGTCGTCGCGGCCGACGACGCGAAACACGCCCTTGAAACCCTGCTCGGTCAGCGCCGGGTTGGTGGCGGAACCGGAGATCATCGGGATGCTGGCCTGGTTGTAGATGGCCGAGGCGGGAATCGTGGTGCCCGAATTGAGGTGGCCGACGATGCCGGCGACCTTGGCGTCGACCAGTTTCTGCGCGACGGTATTGCCGACCTTGGGATCGGACTGGTCGTCTTCCGACATCAGTTCGAACTTGACCTTTTTGCCTCCCAGAGAAACGCCGGCGGCATTGGCTTCTTCGATGGCGAGGCGGGCGCCGTTCTCGTTGTCCTTGCCCAGATGCGCGATGCCGCCGGTGAGCGGCGCTACGCTGCCGATCTTGATCACCAGCGGAGGGGGCGGGGGCGGCGCCTGGACCGGGGGTGGCGGGGGCGGCGCTT
The DNA here is from genome assembly GCA_903933395.1 of uncultured beta proteobacterium. Taxonomy (GTDB): domain Bacteria; phylum Pseudomonadota; class Gammaproteobacteria; order Burkholderiales; family Rhodocyclaceae; genus Sulfuritalea. Next base: position 7,312 of record CAIZKA010000509.1, read on the forward strand.
CCTTGCCGCAGCCCATCAGGGCGACAGCGGCAATCACGGAAAGCGAGAGGACTTTGGTGGGGACATTCATGGCGAAGCTCCGTTCAGGTCAGGTAATCTGGAATGATAGGGCGGATGGCAAATCAGCGGACGGATTCTTGCCTTCCGGCATGGACTTGTCAATGCCATGCCGCCATTCGACGGGCAGCAAAAAGGCCGGACCCGCAAATGCGGATCCGGCCTTGGTTCTGGCTGCGATGTTTCTTACTTGGCGCCGTCCAGAATCCACTTGACCAGGGTCTTCATGTCCTCGTCCTTGACGTTGGGATTCGGCGGCATCGGGATCGGGCCCCATACGCCCTTGCCACCCGCCTTGACCTTGGCGACCAGCATGGCTTCGTCGGCGGCCTTGTATTTCTTCGCAACGTCCTGATAGGCCGGGCCGACCACTTTCTTGTCGACCGCATGGCAGGCCATGCAACCGCTCTTGGTGGCGAGGTCCTTGTTGGCGAAAGCCGGGGCCGAGGCGAGAACGCCGGCAGCAACCAGAGCGGAGATCAATGCTGATTTCATGTTGAATTCCTTTTCCTGAATGAATGAGGGTGTGCCGGCGGAAACCAAAGCGCTGTGAATGCTAATCAATCGAACCCGGAGAAAAAATGCTCCAGATCAAGTAATCAACTCATGCAAATTCGCCGTCGGTGACGAGCAAGTAACGCCGCGACAGACCCAGGCGTTGACACGATCGCTTTCCGGCTTGGCCAGGATCGCGGGCAGACCGGCAATTCCCTTGGGCAGGGCCAGCACCAGCCGCTGTGGATCGGCGCCGAGCGTGCGACGCCAATTCACCATTTCATCTATAGGGCCTCTCAAGATGATTATTTCCGGCGGCGTCAGCGCTTCTTCGAGGGCGCGCAGCAGGCTGCCGAAACCTGCCGGCGAGTGACGCATCGCCGGCCAGAAGAGCTGCAGGGTTCTTTCGGCGGCATCGAGATAGCGGGTTTCGCCCAGCAGATGGCCGAGCCGTTGCAAGGCAAACGCGGCGACACCGTTGCCGGCCGGCGTGGCATTGTCGTGGCCGGTCTTGGGGCGGTGGATCAGGACTTCGTGGTCGTGGGCCGTGAAGTAGAAACCGCCGGCCTCGCGGTCTTCGAAGCGCGCCAGCAGGGTATCGGCGAGTTCGACGGCGAAGGCCAGGTCCTCGCGGCGGAATCCGGCCTGCATCAGTTCGAGCAGGGCGGAGAGCAGTAAGGCGTGGTCGTCGAGATAGGCGTCGAGGTGGGCGCGGCCGTCGCGGGCGGTTGCCAGCAGGCGGCTGTCTTTCCACATCGTGCTGCGGATGCAGTCCATCGCGCGTTGCGCCGAGGCCAGCCATTCGGGGCGGTCAAAGACGCGCGCGGCGTGGGCCATGCCTTCGATCATCAGGGCGTTCCAGCTGGTCAGCACCTTGTCGTCGCGTCCCGGGCGGATACGGGTTTCGCGGGCGGCAAAAAGTTTTTCGCGTACGGCGGCCAGCAGGGGGATTTCCGCGTCGTCCAGAGGGCCGGCAACTTTGGCGTGCCAATGGCGATTCTCGAAATTCGGCGGCCCGTCGAAACCCCAGCGGCGTGTCGCCAGCGCCGACTCCTGCGGCGTGAGCAGGTGTTCCAGTTCGGCCCGATCCCAGACGTAGTACTTGCCCTCCGCGCCCTCCGAGTCGGCGTCGAGCGAGGAGTAGTAGCCACCGTCGGCCGCCTGCATCTCGCGCAGCACCCAGGCGACGGTTTCCTCGGCGACGCGGGCGTAGAGGGGATCGCCGCTCTGCGCCCAGGCATCGGCGCAGAGCCCGAGGAGGGGCCCGTTGTCGTAGAGCATTTTTTCGAAGTGGGGAATCTCCCAGCGCTCGTCGACGCTGTAGCGGCAGAAGCCGCCGCCGATCTGGTCGTAGATGCCGCCTTCGCTCATTCGCGTCAGCGTGGTCAAGGCCATCTGCCGCGATGCCGGATCGCTGCGGCCGAGCAGAAAGGCCAGGTCGGTCGGATGCGGAAACTTCGGCGCGCCGCCGAACCCGCCATAACGGCTGTCGAAACCGCGAGCCAGCAGCGCTGCGGCGGCGGCCAGGGGCGTGGCGTCGAAGGTGGCGGCCGTTGCGGCGGGTTCCGGTACGGTGCCGGCCAGCGCCTCGCGGATTTCGACGGCCTGGGCGGCGATGTTCGCGCGGCGGTCGCGATAGGCTTCTGCGACGCGCTCGCAGAGGCCGGCGAAACCGGGCAGGCCGTAACGCGGTTCCCTGGGGAAATAGGTGCCGCCGAAAAAGGGCGTGCCGTCGGGAGAGAGGAACATCGTCAGCGGCCAGCCGCCGCTGCGCCGCGTCAGCATCTGGTGGGCGGTCTGGTAGATCTGGTCGAGGTCGGGACGCTCCTCGCGATCCACCTTGATATTGACGAACAGGCGGTTCATCACCGCCGCCACCTCTTCGTCCTCGAAGGATTCGTGGGCCATGACATGACACCAGTGACAGGCCGAATAGCCTATGGAAAGCAGGATCGGCCGGTTCTCCTGACGCGCCAGAGTGAGCGTTTGCTCATCCCAAGGCTGCCAATGTACCGGGTTGTCGGCGTGCTGCAGCAGATAGGGAGAGGTTTCGGCGGCGAGCCGGTTGGAGAGGGGAGATGGCATGGCGGGCCTCGCTTTGAGAGGCCACTATACCCGATTAATTTAGTCGGATATAGCCTTCCTGCGATTGCGCACGGAGGTGCGTCAGATCCCCATCTTTTCGAAGATCTTGTCCAGCTTTTCCTGCAGCGTGGCCGCCGTGAAGGGCTTGGCGATGCAACTCGAGGCCCCGGCCTGGACGGCGGCGGCGACGTTTTCCTTCTTGGCCTCGGCCGTGATCATGAGGAAAGGCAGGGATTTCAGCTCGGCATCGGCGCGCATGGTCTGCAGCAGGGTCAGGCCGTCCATGTTGGGCATGTTCCAGTCGGAGACGACGACTTCGAAGCCACCCTGGCGCAGTTTGGACAGGGCCACGGCGCCGTCCTCGGCCTCCTCGACGTTGGTAAAGCCTAGTTCCTTCAGCAGGTTGCGCACGATACGGCGCATGGTCGAGAAGTCGTCGACCACCAGGAACTTGAGCGAAGTGCGGTCGGGCAGGGTCTCGGTCGGTGGCGCCATAACCGGAACTATGCCTCAGGCGCGTACCGGCCAAAACCGTGAATACGGGCGGGAACTGCCTAGCTATCTCGGAACAGTCCCTGCCACCAGCGCCGGCGATTTCCCGGCGCCGCGCCGGCGACGACCGATGCATCGGGCGGAACGCGGCTAATGATCCAGCCCGGCAGCGGCGGGTTTTTGGAATAACCGCAGGATGAGCCGAGGTTGTTCGGGTCGTAGATCTTGATCAGGCGCGGGTTCTCGAGGTCATCGGCGTAGACGATGCCGCAATAGGATTCACGGTGCTCCGCCCGCAACAGGGCGTCGATACGTTCGATGAAGGCGCTGACGTCCGCGGCACCGGAGGCAAGAGTCGGCGCCGGCGGTACGCCGACCGCGACGAGATACCAGCCGGCGGCGGGATCAATTCGTTCCCAGAGCGCCGTCAGCTGGTCCCAGGCCAGTACCGACCAGAGTCGGCCGGTATAGAGGCGCTGGAATTCGGTCGGTTCGGCGGTCACGCCGGCAATTCTGCCTGAGTTGCCGCCGACCGGTTGGCTCAGTACGACAGGGTTTTTACGTTCGGCTGCAGGACGTAGGCCGCGACATCGGCCGGTTTCGCCACCGCGATGCCTTCGATCAGGTCGGTCGGCTTTAGGTCGGCGTTGGGCAGGAACAGGGCGCAGACTTCGACCTTGGCGCCCGCCTTCATCAGACCTTGGAGCAGCTCCTTGGGCGACTTGTTCATCGGCTTGAGCGCTGCCGAGTCCTTGTCCTTGACCGCCAACTGGCCGCCGTCGCTGCACAGGAGGACGCGTACCGCGGCCTTCTGTGCGAGTGCCTGGGCGGCGAGGACCATGGCGACGCCCTGGGTTTGGGTAACGCCGGAATTGATGCCGACGAAGAGTTCTGCCGGGCTCTGGGCATGGACGGGCAAGGCGCAGGCAAGACCCAGCGCGAGGGTGAGCGAAAGTTTATGCATTTTTGTTCTCCGGTGGTTTGCAGCGGGACGCCGGACGGCAGGATGCCGCCCGACGTTCATTGAACGACTACTTCTTCGCCGCCATGGTGTAGCTGCCGTCGGCATTGAACTTGACGTCGGCGTCGAGGAAATATGCCTGCACCTTGCCGCCGAGCAGCTTGACGGTGTCGTAGGCTTCGCCCGAGCGGGCGCCGGTGCCGCAGATGAAAACCACCGGCTTGTCGGCCGGCAGCGTGGCGATCTTCTTCTCCAGTTCATTCATCGGGATGTTGACCGAGCCCTTGATCATTCCGGATGCCACTTCCTTCGGGTCACGCACATCGACCAGCATTACCGAACCCGGATTGGCCTTCCACACGGCCTGGAAGGAGTCGACCGTGACCGAGCCCTTTTCCTTGCCGGGCACCAGCGCCGCCGCGGGCGCTGCGGAAGCGGCGGCTGCGCCTGCGGGCGCGCCTGCTGCTGCCGGCGCGCCATGCAGCTTTTCCCACTCCGGATAGCCGGGCGGGTAGGTCAGGACATTGGTGTAGCCGAGCTTCTTCGCTTTCTCCGCCGAGTTGTCGGAGAGCACGCACTCGAGGCCGCCGCAATAGTAGATCAGCATCGTGGCCTTGTCGGCCGGCAGCTTGTCGACGTTCTTGTCGAATTCGCTGTCGGAGACGTTGATCGCGGTCGGGATCATGCCCTTGTCGGCGACGCGCTTGGGCCGTGCGTCGATCAGCACATACGGTGACTTGTCCTCTGCGAGCTTCTTGAGGTAGGCCGCGGATACCGACATCTGCGCACCCTTGGCCTTCCAGTCCGGCGAGCCGGCCGGGTAGACCTTGATGTTGGTGTAGCCCAGCTTCTCGGCCTTGAACGCCGAGTTGTGGCTCAGCATGCATTCCAGTCCGCCGCAGTAGAACAGCAGCAGCGTCGCCTTGTCGGCCGGCAACTTGTCGACCATCTTGTCGAACTGGCTGTCGGGAATGTTGATCGCGCCGGGGATGTGGCCGAGGTCGTACTGACGCGCGGCGGGACGCGAGTCGATGATCACGACGCCCTTCTTCGGCGGAATGCTGACGTTCTGCTTGACGAAATCGTAATCGACCAGCGCCTTGTTGTACCAGCCGTCCTTGGGTTGGATGGTGGCGGCATCGGCAGCGTAAGTCGTCACCGGAAAAACCATCGGTGTAGCGGCAAGGCTGGCGAGGACGGCGAGGTAAAGGGAAAGTCGTTTTGCTCTCATGATGATCTCCTTGATGTGAAATACCTTGCTTGGAGCCCCCGGTGATTTCCGCGCGTAGCGCGCCGATTGGTAACCCCCCGCGAGGGGGGAAGGGGGGCGGGCGAATAAATGGACTTTGCGTGTTTCATTTTCTGCGGCTGGAGCTCGGTGCCATGAGCGTTAGAGAAGTGTGAATTTTTCGGTGGATTCGTTGTAGCGCACCAGCGCGTACCACAGCAGCAGCAGGGCGCCGCCGGCGGCCAGGGTCCAGCCCCAGCTGCCCCACATTTCCGGCAGGTAGGCCTGGAAGCCTACCCGTGTCATTTCGTAAGTTTCGACATTGGTTTCGTCGATCGCGGTCAGATTGAGTTTCTTGAACACGGCACTGGCGATCGAGCCGATCCACGAGAAGAAGAACATCGTCACCCAGAGTTTCAGATGGCCTTCGCCCATGCGCCAAAGCGAGCCCGAGGCGCAGCCGCCGGCGAAGACCATGCCGATGCCGAAGATCAGTCCGCCCACCAGCGAGCCGATCCAGAAGGTGGCCGGGATCGCGAGGTAAGGGTCGATGACCTTCTTCTCGAACAGCAGGGCGGCGATCGGGATGCCGATGGCCAGCGCCAGGATCACCGCCTTGGTCATGTCGCCTTCGGCCGTCATGAAGGGTTCGCGGAAGGCCCGCGCGAAGCACAGGCGCGAGCGATGCATGATGAAGCCGATGGCGAAACCGGCGATGACGATGACGGCGCGCGCGGCGAGCTTCTCGTCGGCCGAGCCGTACCATTGCGTGGCCCAGAGCAACACGCCGACGATCACGGCCAGACCCAGCCACGGATAATTGCGCGTGATGCCTTCGGGCACGTCGAGTGCGGGCGGCGCCTGCATGCCCCACTCGATGTGGTCCAGGGTCCACAGCAGCAGCTTGAGGCCGATCGCGGCGCCCGCCAGCAGGCCGAGCCACATCGCCCAGCCGGCGGGCGACGAGTGCAGCACCGGGTTGAAGAAGCCGCCCGTGGTGCAGCCGCCGGCGAGCGCCGCGCCGATGCCGAGCAGGCTGCCGCCGGAAGCCGCCCAGACGTATTCGAGCGGCGGCGGCCGGTTGGGGCTGAACTGGCGCGAAAGCAGCGCCGCAGCAAAGGCGCCTAACACCAGCATGATGTTCATCAGCGACATGCGGTGCATCAGGAAGCCTTCGGTTTGCTGCGGAATCCCAAGCACGGGGCCGAGGCCGATCAGGGTGTTGAACCAGTCGCCCCAGAACTTGACGCCGCCGAACACGCCCCAGACCAGGCCGGAAAGCATCAGGCCGATGATGGTCAGCACAAGCAGCATGGCCCCGACGAAAGGGGACCATTCCTCGACGAAGAGAGTCTGGTAGTCGGCCTTGAAGCCGCCACGCCAGCCGGAGTCGCTATCGGTGTTCATCACTGCTCTGCACCTGCCATCTAGCGGGCGCCCTCCACGGCTTGCTGTGCGGTGATCGTGCCGCTGCCGCGGCGCTCGAACCATGAGCCGAAATAGAACACGGCAATCAGCGCCAGCCCGAGAATGCCCAGCATGACGGGTTCCGGTATGGCATAGGCGTCGGTAAAGGTGTCACCTTCCGCGATCAGCCAGGCGGCCTTCAACGACTTCAGCGCTGCCCCGTAAAAAGCCGCAAAGCCTATGGTGCCCAGCACCACGCCGCCGACGAACACAAGGGCGTCGAGGCGACCGGAGAACAGGCCGGCGACCGAAGTGCCGGGGCAGTAGCCACCCACTGCAAACCCGGCTCCGACCAGCGCACCGCCCACGGCCGCGCCCGCCAGTGCCGCTTGCGGCACGGCGATCGAGTCGGGCTTCAGCAGCCCCCCGACCCGCATCAGCCAAAGGCCGATCGCCGCCACGACGATGGCGGTGAACATGACCTTTAAAACCGCCCAGTCGGTCAGCTTGAACTGGGCGCTCAATTTCACCGGGCTGCCAAGTCCGGCATTCTCCAGCACGTAGCCGAACAGGACGCCGCAGAGCAGGCCCGAGATCATGCCATTATCATTGAGGGGGAACATGTCAGACTCCTTTGACCAGGCGGCTGACGAGCAACCCGGTGGCGAAAAACAATGCCAGGAAGACGAAGGCCGAAACGCCGAGTGCCGCCGCCCCCGACAGCCCCATGCTGCTGGTGCAGCCTCCCGCGATGCGGGCGCCAAAACCGGAGAGAAAGCCGCCGGCCAGGGTAGTGATCAGGCGCTTCGGGGTACCGACGCTGCGCGCGCCGTCCAGTTGCACGCGAAAGCGGCCCGCCATGAATGCACCCGCCAGTGCGCCGATGGCGACGCCGACGATTTCCCAGCTCAACCATGAGCCCATCGGGCTGCCGTCAGCCACCATCGGCCCGAGGTAGCCGTTCGCTTTGATGGCCTCCGGCGCCACTTGCAGCCCCACGCCGGCGACCAGGTCGGTAGCCGCTCCACTGGCCCCCAGACCGTGACCGGACAAAGCAAAGGTCAGCAACAGAACCAGCCCGAGCGCGATGCCCGCAACCAGGGGTGGCCAGAAGGGTCTGATTTTCGGATTGGTTTGCTTGCCTGATGTGCTCATGATGTTTGCCTTTCGCTGGCCGGATCGCTGTCGGGCGCCAATCTCATTGCCGACCCGGCGCGGCAAGCCGGCGCGTCGCCCCGGGAGGTACGCGCCTTCGGCTGTGCCCTTGTCAGTTGCAGGTGGCCGGTGCGTCGCCGTCCTTGGCGCCCTTGGTCAGGAAGGCGGCAATGTCGTCCATCAGTTCCTGGTCCGGCGTGTCGGCAAACTTCTCGGCCGCCTTGTTGCCCGACTTGATGCTGGCACGGTAGGCCTTGCTGACATACTGCTTGACCGTGTCCTTGCCCTTGGCATGCTTGTCGGCCTTGAGGTAGGTGGCCCATTCCGCCTTGGTCTTGGTGCTCGGGTTGATGGTGCCGCCGGGTTGTACCGCGTGGCAGGAGGTGCACACGCTGCGGTAGTAAACGCGGCCGCGTTTCCAATCGGCGTCGTAGGCGAGCGCCGAGGTGGCGAACAGGGAGAGCAGCGCGGCGGCGCTCAGGGTTTTAGTGAATTTCATGGTTGGACTCCTTGAAAAAGTGGTTTGTTGGATTAGTCGACTTCTTCCCAGCCGGTGATCATGGCCTTGATGTGGGCCATGGGCGTGTGACCGGCAGTGGTCAGGTAAACGTGGGCGATGAGGAAGGCCAGCATCATGAAGGCGCCGGCGATGTGGCCGTTGGCCACCCATTCCAGCGACAGGTTGCCGAAACCCCAGGCCGCCCACTTGTCATAGAACAGGTAGAGCACGCCGGTGACCCAGATCAGCGGGCCGACGCAAACCAGGATGGCGAGATAGGCCAGGCGCTGCAGCGGGTTGTGCTTGCGCAGTTGCGTCAGCTTGAACGGGTGCGGCGCATTCCTGAAAATGCCGAACAGGTAGTAGTTGGCCATCGCCACGACTTTTTCCGTGGTCGGGATGTACTGCTTCCATTCGCCGGTGGTGAAGTGCCAGAAGATCGCGAACACCCACAGCCCTATCAGCGACCATGCCGCGATGGTGTGGTAGGCCACTGCCTTCTCGAAGCCGAAGATGGTGTAGGTGCCGTGGATGTCGAAGGCGGTAAGCATCAGGAACATGATCAGACCGGCCTGCGACCAGTGCCAGAAACGCTCGAAGCGCTTGAAGACGTAGATGCGTTCAGACATTTCAGTTCTCCTTTCGGTGCCCGCCCGGCCGCCCGAAGGGGACCGAACGCCCCCTCGGGGGGCAGCGAACAAAGTGAGCGTGGGGGTTCATAATTGCCGGCGAGCGGACACGATGCGCAGCGCGCCGTGGGCGAGCACGCCGAGGATGGTCAGGAAGACGACTGCCCAGCCGATGGTGTCGAGCAGCCTGTTGTTGTCGCGGACTGGAATGTAGATGCCCTGGATGCCGGCCAGCCGGCTTTGCTTGCTGTGGCACTCGACACAGCCCAGCGCCTTTTCCTTGGGCGCCACCATGTGCGTGATCGGCCAGGACATTTCGGTCTTGAGGAATTCCATCTTGCCCGAGTAGGGATGGCCGGAGTCCTTCATGCCGACGGTGATGGCCTTGTCCCAGTCGAGGTTCTTCCAGTAGCCGGTGTCGTCGTTGCCGGCGGTGTGCGGCGTGACCAGCGTCTTGTTCACCGGGTCGTAGGGTTGCGAGCCGCGGAACACCTTCATCGGCCAGATCATCGACTTGCCGTCAGTCGCGCTGCCGCCCATCCGGTTGATAGGCGTGCGCTGCTCCGACTTCTCGATCTTGTCGGTGACCAGGGTGTAATCCACGCGGCCGTTGAACCAGGCGTATTCGGGCTTGACGTTCTCCGCCAGGGTGAAGTCGCCCTTGCGCGATTCGTAGATGATGCGGCCCTTGGCGTCCTTCTTGACGATGTGCTTGCCTTCCGCATCGCGCTTGCCGGCCGTGGACCAGTCCCAGGTCATTTTGGTGGCGACGCCGCCGCGGGCGTAGGTCGGGATGTGGCAGGTCTGGCAGGCGATTTTTGTCGCGTGCTGGTTCAGCCGTGCCTCCTTCTTGTGCGGTGCATTGTCATGGCATGCGACGCAGGTGGCGGGATTGCCCTTGTCGGCCTTGCCGCGGATGCGCGCGCCCTTGTCGTCCTTGGCGGTTGGCGTGTAGCGGCTGCCGGCGACATCGTGGCTGGAGGCCGAGTGGCAGGTGCCGCAGGTGAAATCGAGGCCTTCGGCGTCCATGTGCACGTCGACCTCCTTGGTCGGCGCCGCCAGCGAGGTGTCCATGTCGCCGTGCTTGACGCCGTCGCCGCCGCCGCCGTTGAAGTGGCAGGCGCCGCAGGTGTCGCGACTGGTCTTGCCGACCCTCTGCGCGATCTTGGCGAGGTCGATGCCCTTGATGATCTTGCCCGAGCCTGGCGGGAACTCGGTGTCTTTTACGACCGGATTGCCGGCGAAGCCGGGCGGCTTCTTGTAATTGCCGGTGGTGTCATGGCAGGCCAGACAATCGACGTTTTCTTCGGACTTGAAGTCGAAGCTGGCATCCTTCCAGCCGTAACCGACGTGGCAGCTGGTGCAGGAGGCGTAATTCGAGGCAATCGAAATGCAGAAGTTGTTGACGACCGTCTTCTTGCCCAGGGTCTGCTTGGTGTCGGGATTCAGGTACTCCCATTTCCAGTGCTTGGTGCGGTGGATCTGGCCGGCCGCCTCGGTATGGCATTCCAGGCAGGCCTTGGTGACTTCCGGTCCGGAATTGAAGGTTTTCTGCAGTTGCTTGAACTTGGTGTGGTCGGCCGTAGTTGTCAGCTTGACGGGCTTCGCTTCGGGCTTGGTTTCCTCAGCCAGTGCGGGGCCGGTGGCGGCCAGCCAGCCGGCGCAGCACAATGCCAGCGCGGCCCGGTTGAATAGATGACTCATGCAACACCTCCATAGACTTCATAGCAGACAATTCGAAGATAATTATCTGCTTATATACCTATGTAGGTTTGATGCAGGTCAACTAAGCTGTGAAATATCCCGCACTGCACCAGTGTCCGCCGAGGTGGTCATGGCGGCGTAGGCCTTGAGCGCCGTCGAGACTTCGCGCTGTCGATTCAAGGGCTTCCAGGCATCCTTGCCTCTGGCTTCCATGGCGGCGCGCCGTGCCGCCAGCGCCGACTCTTCAATCACCAGCCGGATGCGGCGCTTGGGGATGTCGATTTCGATGGTATCGCCCTCTTCGACCAGACCGATGGCGCCGCCGGCCGCCGCTTCCGGCGAGGCGTGGCCGATGGAAAGGCCCGAGGTTCCGCCCGAAAAACGGCCGTCGGTCAGCAGCGCACAGACCTTGCCCATGCCCTTGGACTTGAGATACGAGGTCGGATAGAGCATTTCCTGCATGCCGGGGCCGCCTTTGGGGCCTTCATAGACCACGATCACAATGTCGCCGGCGACGATCTGGTCGGCGAGGATCTTCTCCACGGCCTCTTCCTGCGACTGGCAGACGCGGGCGCGGCCGGTGAATACAAGGCTGGAGTCATCGACGCCGGCGGTCTTGACGACGCAACCTTTTTCCGCGATGTTGCCGTAGAGCACGGCCAGCCCACCGTCGGTGGAATAGGCATGGGCCAGGTCATGGATGCAGCCCTTGGCGCGATCGAGGTCCAGCGTCGGATAGCGGCGGCTCTGCGAGAAAGCCGTTTGCGTCGGCACGCCGCCCGGGGCCGCGCGATAGAACTCATGCACGGCCGGGGCGTGGTTGCGCTTGACGTCGCAGCAGTCGAGCGCCTCGCCCATGGAGGGATACAGCACGGTCGGGCAGTCGCGGTTGATCAGGCCGGCGCGGTCGAGTTCGCCAAGGATGGCCATGATGCCCCCGGCGCGATGCACATCCTCCATATGGTACTTCTGCGTCGCCGGCGCCACCTTGGCCAGGCAAGGCACCTTGCGCGACATGCGGTCGATGTCGGCCAGGGTGAAGTCGACCTTGCCTTCCTGCGCCGCGGCCAGCAGGTGCAACACCGTATTGGTCGAGCCGCCCATGGCGATGTCGAGCGCGATGGCGTTCTCGAAGGCGGCGAAGCTGGCGATGGTGCGCGGCAGCGCCGAGGCGTCGTCCTTGCCGTACCAGCGCTGACAGAGTTCGACGACGAGGCGGCCGGCCTTGAGGAAGAGCTTTTCGCGGTCGGCATGGGTCGCCAGCACTGAACCGTTGCCGGGCAGGGACAGTCCCAGCGCCTCGGTCAGGCAGTTCATCGAATTGGCGGTGAACATCCCGGAACAGGAACCGCAGGTCGGGCAGGCCGAACGCTCCATGGCTGCCACTTCCTTGTCGCTGTTCTTGCTGTCGCCGGCCTCGATCATGGCGTCGATCAGGTCCACCATGCGGTACTCGCCGTGCCACTTGACCTTGCCCGCCTCCATCGGCCCGCCGGAAACAAAGACGGTCGGAATGTTGAGGCGCAGGGACGCCATCAGCATGCCCGGGGTGATCTTGTCGCAATTGGAGATGCAGACCATGGCATCGGCGCAATGGGCGTTGACCATGTATTCGACCGAGTCGGCGATCAGTTCGCGCGACGGCAGTGAATACAGCATGCCGCCGTGGCCCATGGCGATGCCGTCATCGACGGCGATGGTGTTGAACTCCTTGGCCACGCCGCCGGCCGCTTCGATCTCGCGCGCCACGAGTTGGCCGAGGTCCTTCAGATGCACGTGGCCCGGCACGAACTGAGTGAAGGAATTCACCACGGCGATGATGGGCTTGCCGAAGTCGCCATCCTTCATGCCGGTGGCGCGCCACAGCGCGCGGGCGCCGGCCATGTTGCGGCCGTGGGTGGAGGTGCGTGAGCGGTAGGCGGGCATGGGAATCTCCTGCAATGGGCGCGGTGGCCGGGAAAGATCGGCAATTCTAGCGGAAGCCCGGTAGGAACGTCCCTTGCCGCCAGCTCTTCGACAAGGGGGCCGGATCGCGGTTCCGGGCAGCGTCGGGCATTCTGTCTTTACGCTGCCGATCTGAACCCGGCGCGCCGTGTTGCCGGCGCCGACTATCCACGATGAGGCATAAGCAAAGAAGAATTCCGTATTTCCCCTTTGCAATGCGAGTTTCTAGACTTCGTCATCCGCACTTCCTGGAATTCTTCGCATGTTCGGCTCCCGCCGCTTCCACGTCCTGCCAGGCTTCAACCTGACGCTGGGCTACACGATCGCCTACCTGTCGCTGATCGTCCTCCTGCCGCTTTCGGCCGTGCTGTTCAAGACCCTGACGCTGAGTTTCGCGCAGTTCTGGGACATCGTTTCCGCGCCGCGCGTGGTGGCCTCCTTCAAGCTGTCCTTCGGCGCCTCGCTAATCGCCGCGGCGATCAACGCCGTGTTCGGCCTGATGCTGGCCTGGTGCCTGGTGCGCTACCGCTTTCCCGGCAAGAAGCTGATCGACGCCCTGGTCGACCTGCCCTTCGCCCTGCCCACGGCGGTGGCCGGCATCGCGCTGACGGCGATCTACGCGCCCAACGGCTGGATCGGCTCGCTGCTCGAACCCCG
>CAIZKA010000510.1 GCA_903933395.1 uncultured beta proteobacterium
AAGGTAGTCGGCACCGAGCTTGCGGATCTGGCCGCGATCCTGGCGCAGCCGCTCGCGCACCGGGTCGAAACGGCCGCTGGGCCGCTCCTGGAAGGTCAGGACGAAGTTTGGGCCAAGGATCAGGCTGACCTGGTCGGAACCAATCTGGTTGTTGTCGCTGTCGATCTCGAAGAAGCGCGCGACCATGAACAGGTAGTCGCCATAGTCGTCGATTTTGGGCCGCTGATTGGTGTTGAGGATGTCTTCCAGCACCAGCGGATGCAGCTTGAAGCGGCGACCGATTTCCGCCATCACCTCGGGTTCGTGCAGGCCATGCACGTTGAGCCAGAGCACAGGCAGTTGCGGCTGGTAGCTCTGGGCTTCCGCCAGTGAAGTGAACGCGTGTTCGACGATGTCCGCCTCGCCGTACTCGATCAGCGAAATCGCCGGCTGCTCGGTCTTGCGCTCGCCCAGATGGATCAGCGCGCCGGGGGCGAGGCCCACCTTGGCCGCTTGGGACAGACGCTTGGCGGCGCGGGTGCGGGAACGATTCGGTTTCGAGCTCGTCATGTCGGGCGATCGAATCAACGTTGATCTCGATCAAATGTATTGATGTGGAAGGCGTATCATACCGGCGGCACGGCATTTGCGTTGGCAGGCCGTACATCCGGTGCGGATCAAAGAAAATCAATGTGCGTCCGCGGTGCAGGGCATCAATGGACATGTAAATGGGAGAATCATGGCGCTAAGAATCGGAGTTCCCCGGGAAACCCTGGCAGGCGAAAAACGCGTTGCTACCGTGCCCGAAGTCGTTGAAAAACTCATCAAGCTGGGTTTTTCGGTCGCCGTCGAGAGCGGAGCCGGAGACGCGGCGAATTGCAGTGACGACACCTACCGCGCCGCGGGCGCCGAAGTGATCGACGGTGCCGCGAAGTTGTGGGCGACGTCGGACATCGTGTTCAAGCTAGGCGTACCGACGACCGAGGAAGTCGGCCTGATGCGCGAAGGCGGCACCCTGATCGGCTTCATCTGGCCGGCGCAAAATCCGGAGCTGATGCAGCAACTGGCCGGCAAGCGCGCCACCGTGCTGGCCATCGACGCGCTGCCGCGTCAGCTTTCCCGCGCCCAGAAGATGGACGCCCTGACTTCCCAGGCCGGCGTTGCCGGCTATCGCGCCGTGATCGAGGCGGCCAACGCCTTCGGCCGCTTCTTCAACGGCCAGATCACCGCCGCGGGCAAGGTTCCGCCGGCCAAGGTCTTCATCGCCGGCGCCGGTGTTGCCGGCCTCGCGGCCATCGGCACCGCAGCCGGCCTCGGCGCCATCGTGCGCGCCAACGACACCCGTGCCGAAGTGGCCGATCAGGTCGTGTCGCTGGGCGGCGAATTCGTCAAGGTCGATTACGAGGAAGAAGGTTCCGGCGGCGGCGGCTACGCCAAGGTGATGAGCGAGGGCTTCCAGCAGGCCCAGCGCGAGATGTACGCCAAGCAGGCGAGGGAGGTGGACATCATCATCACCACCGCGCTGATTCCCGGCAAGCCCGCGCCCCGGCTGATCACCGCCGAGATGGTGCAGAGCATGAAGCCGGGCAGCGTGATCGTCGATATGGCCGCCGAGCGCGGCGGCAACTGCGAGCTGACCGAACCCGGCCAGTCGGTGGTGAAGCACGGCGTGACCATTGTCGGCTACACCGACCTGACCAGCCGTCTGGCGAAGCAGTCGTCGACGCTGTACGCCACCAATCTGTTCCGCCTTGCCGAGGAACTGTGCAAGACGAAAAGCGTGAAGGACGACGGCACCCTCGACGTCAACATGGAAGACGACGCCATCCGCGGTCTGACGGTCATCAAGGAAGGCACTGTCACCTGGCCGCCTCCGGCACCCAAGGTCGCCGCCGCACCCCCGGCCGCGGCGAAGCCCGCCGCCCCCGCCGAGAAGAAGAAATCCGGCGGTCACGGCAAGGCCAGCGCTCCGGCATCGGCTGGCAGTACGGCGATCACCTTCGGTATCGC
>CAIZKA010000511.1 GCA_903933395.1 uncultured beta proteobacterium
GCCATCAATCCGCGCAGGCACAGGCCCGGCAGCCGGGCGATGGCCGACGCCAGTTCGAGAGCCTGCTGCGGGGCGCAGCCGCTTTTCGACGCTTCGCCCGAGACATTCACCTGGAGGCAGATCTGCAGCGGCGGCAGACCCGGCGGCCGCTGGGCGGCAAGGCGCTCGGCGACCTTCAGGCGGTCCACCGAATGTACCCAGGCAAAGGTTTCGGCCACCGGCCGCGTCTTGTTGCTTTGCAACGGCCCGATGAAGTGCCATTCAAGGCCAAGATCCTCCAGTTCGGCGGCTTTTTCAACAGCCTCCTGCAGGTAATTTTCCCCGAAGGCGTGTTGGCCGGCAGCCACGGCTTCACGCACCCGCGCGGCCGGCCAGGTCTTCGACACGGCCAGCAATTGCACGGACCCTGCGGCACGCCCGGCGGCAATGCAGGCGGCGGCAATGCGTGCACGCACAGCTTGCAAGTTGGCGGCGATTGATGTCATATAGCGGCTGCAAAGTATATCGCACCCCCTCTACAGGAACGCGCTCATGGACATCACCGAACTGCTCACTTTCATCGTCAAGAACAAGGCCTCCGACTTACACCTGTCGTCCGGTCTGCCGCCCATGATCCGCGTTCATGGCGACATCCGGCGCATCAACCTGCCGGCCATGGAGCACAAGGACGTGCATGCCATGATCTATGACATCATGAATGACGGGCAGCGCAAGAATTACGAGGAGAACCTCGAGTGCGACTTTTCCTTTGCCGTCCCCAATCTGGCCCGTTTCCGCGTCAATGCCTTCGTCCAGAACCGTGGTGCGGCGGCGGTGATGCGGACCATTCCGTCGAAGATCCTGTCGCTCGAGGAGCTCGGCGCACCGAAGATCTTCGAAGAGCTGGCCGACCAGCCGCGCGGCCTGGTGCTGGTGACCGGGCCGACCGGTTCGGGCAAGTCGACCACGCTGGCGGCCATGGTCAATCACAAGAACGAAGTCGAATACGGCCACATCCTCACCGTCGAGGACCCGATCGAGTTCGTCCATGAGTCGAAGAAGTGCCTGATCAACCAGCGCGAGGTCGGGGTGCACACCCTGTCCTTCAACAACGCCCTGCGCTCCGCCCTGCGCGAAGATCCGGACGTGATCCTGGTGGGTGAAATGCGCGACCTGGAAACCATCCGCCTCGCCATGTCCGGCGCCGAAACGGGCCACCTGGTATTCGGCACGCTGCACACGTCTTCCGCGGCGAAGACCATCGACCGCATCATCGACGTGTTCCCCGCCGCCGAGAAGGAAATGATTCGCGCCATGCTTTCGGAGTCATTGAAGGCAGTGATATCGCAGACCCTGTGCAAGACCATGGACGGCAAGGGCCGCGTTGCTGCGCACGAGATCATGGTCGGCACGCCGGCCATTCGCAACCTGATCCGCGAGGCCAAGGTGGCGCAGATGTACTCGGCGATCCAGACCGGCCAGCAATTCGGCATGCAGACGCTGGACCAGAATTTGGCGGATCTGGTCAAGAAAAGAATCATTTCCCCCGGGGAGGCGCGCAGCAAGGCCGCCAACAAAGACAACTTCCCCGGCTAAGGCCGGGAAAGTTGTCTTTGTGGCAAATTAGACGCCCGCCCCTCCCGACCTCCCCTCGCGGGGAGGCGACTATGTTAGATCGCCGCGCTGCGGCTCAAACTGATTGACGAGGAACACCATGGAACGCGACGAAGGCCTTAAGTTCATGTACCAGCTTCTGACGATGATGATGCAGAAGAAGGGCTCCGACTTGTTCATCACCTCCGGCTTCCCGCCGGCGATGAAAATCGACGGCAAGATGACGCCGGCAACGACGCAGCCGCTGTCCTCGCAGCACACGCAGGAACTGGCGCGCGCCATCATGAACGACAAGCAGGCCGCCGAGTTCGAGGAGACCAAGGAGTGCAATTTCGCGATTTCGCCGGCCAGCATCGGCCGCTTTCGCGTCAATGCCTTCATGCAGCAGGGCCGCGTCGGCATCATCCTGCGCACCATCAACGTGCAGATTCCCGAGATGGAAGACCTGAAGCTGCCGCCGGTGCTGAAGGATGTGGTGATGACCAAGCGCGGCCTCGTGCTGTTCGTCGGCGGTACGGGTTCCGGCAAGTCGACGTCGCTGGCGGCGATGATCGGCTACCGCAACCAGAACAGCTACGGCCACATCATCACCATCGAAGACCCGGTCGAATACGTGCACGATCACCGCAATTGCGTGATTACGCAGCGGGAAGTCGGCGTCGATACCGATTCATGGGAGATTGCGCTGAAGAACACCCTGCGCCAGGCGCCCGACGTCATCCTGATCGGCGAGATCCGCGACCGGGAGGTGATGGAGCATGCCATCGCCTTCGCCGAAACCGGCCACCTGGCCCTGGGCACCTTGCACGCCAACAACGCCAACCAGGCGATCGACCGCATCATCAATTTCTTCCCCGAGGAGCGCCGGCCGCAGTTGCTGATGGACCTTTCGCTCAACCTCAAGGCCATCGTTTCGCAGCGACTGCTCCCGCTGAAGGAAGGCAAGGGCCGCGCGGCGGCGGTGGAGATTCTGCTCAACTCGCCGCTGATTGCCGATCTGATCTTCAAGGGCGAGATTCATGAAATCAAGGAGATCATGAAGAAGTCCAGAGAACTCGGCATGAAGACCTTCGACATGGCGCTCTTCGATCTCTTTGAAGAAGGCCGCATCAGCTACGACGACGCCTTGCGTTTTGCCGACTCGATGAACGAAGTGCGCCTGATGATCAAGCTGCACAGCAAGCAGTCGCAGGACATGGATCGCAACTCGGGCATCCAGCACCTGGACATTGTTTAACGCTCATCGCGATGGGCCTCACGCGCGGCAGATTAAACACGCGAAAAGCAAAGTATTCGCCCGCCCCCTTCCCCCCTCACGGGGGGTTACTAGCTAGCGCGCTGCGCGCGTTTGTTACGAGGGACTCCGATCCGGCGCTTCGAACCGGCCGCGCCTTACGGCACTCTTTCGCGGCGGTGGCCGCCGGCGACGATTTCGATGTTGTACAGCCGGCATTCGAGCGCGCCGTTGTAGAGCGGGATCTTGCGCGAGGTCTGCAGTCGGATCAGCTTGGGCAGGCGCGTGTCGGCCGAGAGAAACCAGCAGCTCCATCCGGCGAAGCGCTGCTTGAGCGCGTCGCCCAGGGGCGGGTAGAACGCCGCCAGTTCTTCCTCGCTGCCAAGCCGCTCGCCGTAAGGCGGATTGGCCACCATCACGCCCGACGGGGCGGGCGCGGCCCGGGATAGCAAATCCGAGGTTTCCAGCGTGACCAGCGTGTCGAGCCCGGCGCCGGCAAGGTTCTGCCGCGTGCGGGCGACGGCGTCGCGGTCGATGTCGCTGCCGAATAGCGGCAGGGCCACAGCCTCGCGCCGGCGTTCCGCCGCTTCGCGTTGCAGCTTGCGCCAGAGGCCGGGGTCGAAGGACTTGAGATGCTCGAAGCCGAAATCGCCCGGCTCGCGCGAGAGCCCCGGAGCGTCGTCGAGGCAGATCTGCGCCGCTTCCAGCAGGAAGGTGCCACTGCCGCACATCGGGTCGAGCAGCGGTGTGCCAGGCTGCCAGCCCGAGAGGCGCAGGATGCCGGCGGCGAGGTTTTCCTTGAGCGGCGCACCGACCTTGGCCAGCTTGTGGCCGCGCACGTAGAGCGGTTCGCCCGAGGTGTCGAGATAGAGCGTCGCTTCCGTTTCGGTGATGAAAAGGTGGATGCGGACTTCGGGATTTTTCGTATTGACGCTGGGCCGCCGTCCGGTGTCGGCGCGGAAGCGGTCGCAGACCGCGTCCTTGACTTTCAGAGTGATGAATTCAAGGCTTTTGAGCGGCGAGCGGATTGCGGTGACATAGACGCGAATCGAACGGTCCACCGAGAACAGCCGCGACCAGTCGACGTCGTAGGCCAGGCGGTAGATGTCGGCTTCGCTGCGATAAGCGCCGCGGGCGGCGCGCCACAAGGCCCGCGTCGCGATGCGCGACTCGAGGTTGATGCGA
>CAIZKA010000512.1 GCA_903933395.1 uncultured beta proteobacterium
AGCAGTGAAATCGGAGTATCAACCGGAATGGGAGCGTCAAACATGAAGCAGTTTAACAAGCAAGGTACCGCACTGCTGCTGGCAGCCGGGATGGGGTTGGCGGCGACCGCCTGGTCGGCCGAAAGCCTGCAGGATGTGCTGAAAGAGCGTGGTCTGAGCCAGCAGGATCTGCTGGCTGCGGCCAAGACCTACGTGCCGACCGGCAAGCGCGACGAATTCGTCACCTTCAGTTCCGGCGGCCAGTCGGGCCAGGTCATCGTCTATGGCATCCCCTCGATGCGCATCCTCAAGTACATCGGCGTGTTCACTCCGGAACCCTGGCAGGGCTACGGCTTTGACGAAAGTTCGAAGAAGGTCCTGGCCGGCGGCCGAATCGACGGCAAGGACATCACCTGGGGCGACACCCACCACCCGGCAATCTCGGAGACCAACGGCGAGTACGATGGCCAGTTCCTCTTCATCAACGACAAGGCCAATCCGCGCCTCGCCGTGATCGACCTGCGCGATTTCGAAACCAAGCAGATCGTCGTCAATCCGATCTTCAAGTCCGAGCACGGCGGCGCCTTCGTCACGACGAACACCGAGTACGTGATCGAGGCGGCCCAGTATCCGGCGCCGCTGGAGAACAAGAAGTTCTATCCGCTCGAGGAAATGAACGAGAAATATCGCGGCGGCGTGACCTACTGGAAGTTCGACCGCAAGGAAGGGCGCATCCTGCCCAACGAGTCCTTCACCTTCGAACTGCCGCCCTACTGGCAGGATCTGTCCGACGCCGGCAAGCTGGCCTCGGAAGGCTGGTCGTTCACCAACTCCTTCTGTTCCGAGCGCTATGTCGGCGGCATCGAAAAGGGACGTCCGCCATACGAGGCCGGCTGTTCCGCCAAGGACACCGACTACCTGCACGTGTTCAACTGGAAGAAGGCGGTTGAGATCGTCAAGTCCGGCAAGGGTATCAAGACCATCAATGGCCACAAGGTCATCCCGATGGAGGTATCGATCAAGGAAGGCCTGCTGTTCCTTATCCCCGAGCCAAAGAGCCCGCATGGCGTGGACGTGACCCCGGATGGCAAGTTCATCATCGTCGCCGGCAAGCTCGATACTCACGTTTCTGTGTATAGCTTCGAGAAGATCCAGGCCGCCATCAGTGCAGGGAAGTTCGAGTCCAAGGATGCCTACGGCATCCCGGTGATCGGCATGAAGGACGCGCTGCATACGCAGGTATCGCTGGGTCTCGGCCCCTTGCATACCCAGTACGACAGCAAGCCCTGCGTGGCCTACACCTCGCTCTACGTGGATTCGCAGGTCGCCAAGTGGAACTACTGTGAAGGCAAGGTACTGGACAAGCTCAGCGTGCATTACAACATCGGTCACCTGATGACCATGGAAGGCGATTCAACCAAGCCTGCCGGCAAGTACCTGGTGGCCTTGAACAAGCTTTCCATCGATCGTTTCGTGCCGGTCGGTCCGCTTCAGCCGCAGAGCCACCAACTGATCGACATCAGCGGCGACAAGATGCAACTGCTGTATGACATGCCGCTGCCGCTGGGCGAGCCGCACTATGCCGTTTCGATCGATGCCAAGAAGCTGAAGCCGGCAGTACGCTACAAGGTCGGCACCGACAGCCGCACCGACAAGCCGCATCCGGGTGCCGTGCGCGCCGGCGAGGAGAAGACGGTCAAGAAGGGCAACAAGGTTGAAGTGTTTGCCACCCTGATCCGTTCGCACATCACGCCGGAAACCATCGAAGTCGATGTCGGCGACGAGGTGACGATCAACCTGACCAACCTCGAGCGCGCGCAGGACGAGACCCACGGTTTCACCGTGTCGACCTACAACGTACATGCGTCGGTCGAGCCGGGCAAGACGGTACAGGTCAAGTTCAAGGCCGACAAGGAGGGTGTCTATCCTTACTATTGCACGGAGTTCTGCTCTGCACTGCACCTGGAGATGATGGGTTACCTGCTGGTCAAGCCGAAGGGCTGGAAGCCGACCAAGATGGAACTGGCCAAGGGCAGCTACACGGAAGCGGACTACAAGGCGACCGTGAAGAAGGTAGTCGATACGCAGGCGATCATCGACTCCGTCGTGGCCTACATCACCAGCGTCAACTACAAGGACTTCCCGGATGTCGTGGCCATGGTTGAAGATGCCTTCGACCAGTTGGGCAAGACCAAGGGCCTGAAGGAGAAGCATGAAGGCTTTGCTGCCAAGAAGGATTGGGAAAATGCCAATCTCTGGGCCGAGCAGATCTGGCAATACCAGGTCAAGACCGCCGACCTCGGGTTGCGCGCCAAGACCTACCTCGAGCAGAACGGGGCGAAGAAGGTCAAGTAAATGTAATTTATCAAGGAAAGTCACAGGGGGCAGATTTACGCTGCCCCCTGTTCATTTACGCGAAAGGGATAATCATGAAATTGAAACTGATTCTGGCGGCAGCTGTCGCTACCGCCATTGCCGCACCTGCTCTGGCTGATGGCAAGGCACTGTATCTGGAAAAGACCTGCGTGGCCTGTCACGGCAAGGAGGCGAAGAAGCCGCTGATGCCCGAGTATCCCAAGCTGGCGGGGCAGAACGCGAAGTATGCGGAGAACCAGATGAAAGACATCAAGAGCGGTGCGCGCGCCAACGGCAATACCGCAGCGATGAAGGGCGTCATGCATCTGGTATCCGACGAGGAAATCAAGGAAATTGCCCAGTATCTCTCGGAGATCAAGTAAGCCATTTGCATGGTCCTGTGACCATTTGCGGAAATGCGGTATGGCGCGGGGCCGGCATGCCGCTGACCCGCATTTGCGCAAACCGCCGGCACGATTGACGAGTATCAATGAATGCTGATGTACAACGTGCCAACATCAGCAATGTCCAACACATTTACGAGGAAGCAACCATGTACAAGGCACTGACCGTGGCGTTCTCCCTTGCGCTGATTCCCGCTTTCGCCCTGGCCGCTCCGCCAGCCGAGAAAAAGGCCGGCATCGAGTCCAAGGACTATCAATGGAATGCTCAGGAGGGCGAGAAGATCGAGGCACTCAAGCTCAAGGGTGATGCCAAGGCCGGCAAGGAAGGCTACGAGGTCTGCGGCGCCTGCCACCTGCCATCCGGCGCCGGCCGTCCGGACGGCACCTTCCCGCAGCTCGCAGGTCAGCACACGACGGTGCTGATCAAGCAGATGGCCGACATCCGCGGCGGTCTGCGCGACAATCCGACGATGTATCCGTTTGCCAAGGAATTGACCGACGCGCAGGAACTGGCGAACGTCTCGGCCTACATCGAGGGCCTGTGCATCCCGGTTGACCACGGCAGGTACGAAGGCCCCGATGCCGCCAAGCAGGTTGCCGCCGGCAAGGAACTTTACGAGAAGCAGTGCATCGAGTGCCACAAGGCCAACGGCGAAGGCGTCAAGGAAAAGTTCTATCCCGTGCTGGCCGGCCAGCACTACAAATATCTGCTGCGCCAGATGTCGGATATTCGGGACGGGCATCGGCGCAACGCAAATCCGGACATGGTCAAGGTCATCAAGCCCTATACCAACGAGCAGCTGGTGGCGATTTCCGCCTATCAAGCCAGCTTGTCGATGC
Organism: uncultured beta proteobacterium; assembly: GCA_903933395.1. GTDB lineage: Bacteria > Pseudomonadota > Gammaproteobacteria > Burkholderiales > Rhodocyclaceae > Sulfuritalea. The sequence goes on from CAIZKA010000512.1 coordinate 3,579, forward strand.
CGGGTTCCATGTGCAAGGCCGGGCCAGCCGCCAAGACGCCCCCCGCCAAGAAGAAATAGGCTTTTGATCGGGGCTTCAGCACTGCGGCCGATGCCGGAGTGCGAGCCGGCCCCGGCCGGCACTACCCCTCCCCGAGCAGACCGAGAACAATATGCAAGACCAACGGAAACAGAACAGGCTGATCACGGCCCTGACGCTTGTCGCGCTGGCGGCGCTGATCGCCTCGTATTTTTCCCCTATCTGGTGGGTTTCTCTGACGGCACCGAACTACCCCAAGGATGCCTTCCCCGATGGCATCCGCATTCACTTCCACTTCGACGGCGTCTACAACGGCTGCCGCGCCGCCGGTGCCGGCACGCGCATGAGCGGCGAGATCCTGCAGAAGGATCTGGATCACACGGTGGAGCGCTACAACCCGATCCTCGACAAGCAGAAGAACGTCAACAAGGACGCCGAGGGCCTGGACTGCGTGCACGAAATGAACACCATCAATCACTACGTCGGCATGTTTCCGATCTCGACCGGGGCTCCGGTCGAAAAGCCGATGGCGAAATTCTTCTTCAGCTTCTTCGCCGTCATGCTGCTGGGCTTCATCGCCCCCGAGGGGCGCAAGCGCGTACTGGTGCTGGCGGCAGGATTTTCGGCCGTGGCGGTGTGGATGGTGCTGCATCAGTTCGTGTTCGGGCACATGGAAAGTCACATTGCCGCCTACGTCAGCGAGGCGGGTACCTTCTTCAAGGAGCCGGACAAGATCAAGGTCTGGGGCGACAACGTGCGCCTCGTCACCACGGGGGTAATCATCGGTTTGATCGTCGCCATGGTCATCGTCGTCGCGGGCGTCGCAAAATTCCGCGACTTCTCCCTGCTGTTGGCGCTGGTGCCGGCGCTGATGCCGGTCTTCTTCGTCATCGAATACGCCGGCTGGCTCTGGTTCTTCGGCCACAACATGCATCCCTGGGGCGCATTCACGGTGAAGCCCTTCATGCCCACGGTGTTCGGCGAGGGCAAGGTCGCGCAGTTCTCGACCTACTCCTATCCCTACTGGGGCTATGGCCTGCTGCTGCTCGCCTTCGGCTGCCTGATGATGGCCGTTCTCCTGCGTCGCCGACAGATGCGGGAATCATAAGCGCCACGCCATGAATCCGAAACGCTGGCTGACCCTGCTGCCGGCCCTGTTGCTCGGAGTCTCGTCACTGCTGGTGGCGCGTCCGGCGGATCGCGATGAAGACAAGCCGCCGGCCCTCGGGGCCACGGCGGATCTTTCCCAGGCGCCACGCGTCGGCGTCGACCGGCCCAAGCCCACCTACATGCTGCACGAGCGCGACAAGCGGGTGCACGGTCTCAAACCCTTTCAGGACCTGGTCGACGCGGCGCCCGCCGGGTCTACCTTGCGTCCGCCGCCGGGCAACTACTCCGGCCCCGTGGTGATGAGGAAGCCGCTGGTCATCGAAGGCGGCGGCCAGGTGACGATCGATTCCGGTGACCGGGGCACGGTGTTTTCCCTGCAAACCGATGGTGCCGTATTGCGCGGCCTGCATCTGACCGGCTCCGGCGATTCGCACGACACGGATGACTCCTGCCTCGACGTGCGCGGACATCGCAATGTGGTCGAGAATCTGGTCATCGACAACTGCCTGTTCGGCATTGACCTCAAGCAGTCCAGCGACAGCGTCGTGCGCGGCAACAAGGTGCGCTCCAAGCCGCGCGAACTGGGCGTGCGTGGTGACGGCCTGCGTCTCTGGTACAGCGACCGCAACCTGATCGAGGGCAATGAAGTCGCCGATTCGCGCGACATGGTGGCCTGGTATTCGAGCGACAACATTTTTCGCAATAACGTCGGCATGCGCAGCCGCTACTCGATCCACTTCATGTTCGCCAACAACAACGTGGTCGAAGGCAACCGCTTTTACGACAACGCGGTGGGCGTGTACTTCATGTACACCGAGGGCGGGGTGATGCGCAACAACCTGATATCCCACGCCACCGGGGCGTCCGGCATGGCGATCGGCTTCAAGGAAGCCAGCAATGCCTTGGTCGAGGACAACGAGATCATCTACTGCGCGGTCGGCATCGGTTCCGATCTCTCTCCTTTTCAGCCCGACAGCAAGATCTGGGTGCGCAGGAACCGCTTCGCCTTCAACGGCATCGCGGTAAAGTTGACCAGCGAACTGGGCGGCAATGTCGTCACCGACAATGTTTTCGAGGGCAACCTGACCAACGTGGTGCAGGCGGGACGCGGAAAATCCGGTCTCAACGAATGGCGCGGCAATTTCTGGGATGACTATCAGGGCTTCGATCGCAACCATGATGGCGTCGGCGATACCCCCTATGAGCTCTATGCCTATGCGGATCAGATCTGGATCGAGATGCCGCCGGCGCGCTTCTTCAAGACGGCTCCGGTAATGGAACTGCTGGATTTTCTTGAGAGGCTGGCGCCGTTTTCGTCGCCGGAACTGACGCTCAAGGACGGCAAACCGCTTTTTCGCAAGCCCGAATTGCAGAAGGGCAGGGTGACCGGATGACCGAGAACAAGCTTCCTGCCGACGAAGCGCCGGACGCCGTGGCGCCAGCGCCGACTTCCGGCCCTCCGGGCCCGGCCGCCAAACCGCCACCCTCGCGCGAACGCCTGCAGCAGGCGCGGCGCCGCGTGCTGCGCACCATTCTGCTCACAGGGGGTGTCATGGGCGCCGCGCTGTCCGGCTACCTGCCGCTGGTCTATGCCCAGAAGAAGCGCCTGCGGCCTCCCGGCGCGCTTGACGAGAAGGATTTCCTCTCGTCGTGCATCAAGTGCGGCCAGTGCGTGCAGGTCTGTCCGGTGCAGGCGATCAAGCTGGCCGACCTGGTCGACGGTTTTGGCGTCGGCACGCCCTACATCGACGCCCGCGAGCAGGCCTGCGACTTCTCCTGTGATGCCGTGCAGTGCATCCTCGCCTGCCCGACTGGTTCGCTGGTGTACAAGAAGCCGGTTTTCCTCGGTGTGCGCAAGGGAGCGAAACTCGCCGCCGCGCCCATCCTCAAGGCCAAGGAAAAGGATGCCGAGCCGACGCTGAACCTCAGCGAACGCATCGGTGTTGCGCGCCTGACGCGACCCGAAGCCTGTCTGGCGATTCAGGGCAAGGGCTTCAAGGGCCAGGTGCGCGGGGCGGCGTTCAAGGGCCGCATGCGCTACATGGACGTCAATCGATGGAAGCCGATCCGCGTCGCCGAGCACCCCTACGACATCGCCGAGTGCGACCTGTGTGTACGCGAATGCCCGGTCAAGGGTGCGATCTCGATCGAAACCGTGTTCGCCCCCGACGGCAGCAAGCGCAAGTCGCCGGTGGTGCACGAACCCTGCGTCGGTTGCGGCGTCTGCGAAATGATCTGTCCGGTCGAACCGACCTGCATCGTGGTCGAGGCCAGGGAAGTGTGGAATACATGAACCAGTTCCTCAAGCGTCGCTTCCTCGACCAGATCGCGGTGATGTTCGGGCGCGAGGCGAAAAAGCCGACTGCGATTTCGCCTGAGGCGCAAACGATCCATCTCTACAAGCGCGGCAATCGCGACCTGATTGCGGAGAAGCTGCATGCCCGGGCCCACGCCGTTCATGCGAACAAGTGGCGCAATCGGCGCTGGGCGGTGCTGATCATCGCCAACCTTATGTTCACCTTCTCGTTCTGGTTCGATATTCAGATCCTCGAAGGTGCATTGACGGCATCGCGCTTCATCGGCTTCCACCTCATCGATCTCAATTCCGCCTTGCAGGTAATGCTGGCCCACAAGCACATCATAGTGAACCTGGTGATCGGCACCGGCACGGTCTTCGTGCTCTGGCTGATCCTCGGCGGGCGCACTTTCTGCTCATGGGTGTGTCCCTACCACCTGTTGGCCGAGTGGGCCGAGAAAATCCATCTTGATCTGGTGAAGAAAAAACTGTTGACCGACCAGAACATCGATCGTCGCCTGCGCACCCTGTCGTGGATCGTCTTCGCGGTGTTGGCTCTGGCGACCGGCTACACGGTATTCGAGTCGATCTCGCCCACCGGCATCATTTCGCGGGCGCTGATCTACGGCCCAGGCCTGGCACTGCTCTGGGTGCTGGCGCTGCTGGTGTTTGAGATCTTCTTCTCGCGCCGCGCCTGGTGCCGCTATGCCTGCCCGATCGGCCTCACCTATGGCGTGGTCGGCATCTTTTCGCCGCTGCGCATCAAGTACACTCTCGACGGCTGTTTCCACGAGGGCGATTGCCGCAAGGTCTGCCTTGTTCCGCATGTGCTGGATACCGTGATCAAGGGGCGCGCCGTGGCTACGGAAATCCCGATCGGGCCCGATTGCACGCGCTGCGGCCTTTGCGTCGATACCTGCCCGACCGGTTCGCTCAAGTTCGACGTCAAGGGACTTTCCAAGCTGCTATAACGCTCATGATTTCGAGTGCCATCCGTAGAAGTTTAAACACGCGAAAGTCCTTATTCGCCCGCCCCCCTTCCCCCCTCGCGGGGGGTTACTGGTCAGCGCGCTGCGCGCGACTATCACAAGGGACTCCGAATAGTGAGCTTCACGCCAAACGAATAGACTGCCATCCCCATGATCCGCTTTGACAACGTCGCCAAGAGCTTTCGCAAATCCCGCGTGCTCGATGCCGTCAACCTGGAAATCGGGCTGGCGGAGCGAGTCGCCCTGATCGGCTCCAACGGTGCCGGCAAGACCACGCTGATCCGCTGCCTGCTGGGGGAATACACCTTCGACGGTCAGGTCACGATCAACGGCCGTGATCCGCGCAAGGAACGCACGGTGGTTCTCGGCGGTATCGGCTTCGTGCCGCAACTGCCGCCGCCGCTGAAGATGCCGGTGGCGCAACTCATCGATTTCTCCGCGGCCCTGTGCGGCACCGACCCGGCGCACATCCACGAACTTGCGCAGCGCCTTGGACTCGACCTGGCGCCGATCCTGACGCGGCCCTTCGTCAAGCTTTCGGGCGGCATGAAGCAGAAGCTGCTGATCGCGATCGCGCTGGGCCGTGACGCGAAATTGCTGGTGATGGACGAGCCGGCCGCCAACCTCGACCCCGAGGCACGCAAGATCTTCTTCGAACTCCTCGCCGAGCGACAGAATGACGTCACCATGCTGATTTCCAGCCATCGCCTGAACGAGGTTTCGGCGCTGGTCAATCGCGTCATCGAAATGGACATGGGCAAGGTGGTGCTGGACGACCGCGTCGCCGACGATGTCTCACTGTCCGGTCAGTTTGCCTGCCGCATATCGATCAAGCGCAACGAGGCGGCCTTCGTCAAGGCGATGCAGACCTGGAATTTCCGCGATATTCGCGACGGGCTGACCTGGGAAGGGGAAGTCCCCGGTCCCGACCGGCTGCGCTTCATGGGCATGACCTCGCGCTATGTCGCGTTGATCAGCGATTTCTCGCTGGAAGAAACCGGCAACGGAAGGAGCCAATGATGGATCGCCGCCGCTTCATCGCTGCCGGCCTGGTTCTTACTCCGCTCGCCGCCGCGCTATCCGCCTGCGGCAGCAAGGGCGACTGGCCCGACGGCATGGCCGAGGTCAAGTGGGACCGCGACACCTGCACCCGCTGCAGCATGGTAGTTTCCGACCGGCGTTTCGCCGCCGAACTGCGCGGTGGCGAGAAGGACACGGTGTTCAAGTTCGACGACATCGGTTGTGCGGTGGTCTGGATGCGCGACAAGGCCAAGGATTATCCGTGGATGGCCGAGCCCGCGGCGCGCTTCTGGGTCGCCGATGCCGGTGGCAAGGGCGACAAGTGGCTGGACGCACGCAAGGCGCATTTCTCCGGCGGTGCGATGTCGCCGATGGGCTACAACTACAGCGCACGCAGCTATGCCGAAGCCGGCTCACAGGGCTTCGAGGAAATGCGCCAGCATGTCCTGGCCAAAGGTACATAACGAAATGAAACAGTTGTGGCTCACCGCCAAGCTCGACATCGTCGAATCCCTGCGTGCGCGCTGGTTCCAGGTCTACACGCTGGTCTTCGGCGGTATCGTCGCGCTGCTCTTCCTCTTCGGCCTCACCGAGTCGCGCGTGCTGGGCTTCATCGGCCTGTCGCGCCTGCTGGTCACCTACATCCAGCTCACCATGGCGATCCTCCCGATCTTCGTCCTCATCACCACGGTACGCTCGGTGGCGGGCGACCGCGAGGCCGGCGTCTACGAGTACCTGCTGTCGCTGCCGGTGTCCCTGGCCGCGTGGTTCTGGGGGAAGATTCTCGGCCGCTACATCGTGATCTTCCTGCCGGTGTTTGGCGCCATGGTACTGGCGGTGCTGATTGCGCTGGTGCGCGGCATCGAGGTGCCCTGGGGCATGTTCGGCTACTACACGGCGCTGCTCGCCGCGATGGCCGCCTGCGTCCTCGGCATCGGCATGCTGATCTCGGCGCTGGCGCGCAGGACCGACATGGCGCAGGGCGCCGCCTTTGTCGTCTGGCT
>CAIZKA010000513.1 GCA_903933395.1 uncultured beta proteobacterium
CGCTCGAGTTCGTAGCGATCCTGAAACTTGCGCCGGTTGGCCAAGCCGGTGAGCGTGTCGTGCAGGGCGATCTGTTCCAGCGCCTGCCGCGCCAGGGTGATTTCGGTGACATCGACATCGACACCGCGATAGCCCTGATAGCGGCCATCCGGATCGAACACCGGGCGGGCGCTGGTTGATAGCCAGACCGCGGCGCCGGATCTGTGTCTTGCCTCCACCACCAGGCGCTCGACCGGTTCCCGCGCCAGCATTTGCTGCGTCGCCTCGCCGCCGGCGCCGAGCAGCGTGGCGTCGCGTGGCTGGCCGAGCAGATCCTTCTCGGCAAAACCGAGAATATGCTCCACCCCCTGCAGATGGGTGTAGTTGCCTGCGGCGTCGGTCTCCCAGATGAAGGTCGGCGAAAAATTGATGGCATCGCTCATCATGTTCTTCACGCGGCGCAGGGTTTCCTCGTTGCGGATGCGCTCGGTGATGTCGGTGTAGGTGGTGACAAAGCCGGCAACCTGGCTGTCGATTTGCATGGCGCGTCCCTCGATTTCCAGGGTACGGCCATCGGCGCGGGTGCGCTCGAGGCGGTGCGGCTCGAACTTCATCGCCAGCGCTACGGTGTCCGCGGCCTTTTGCACCGGATCGACGTCGCCATATTCGCCACGCTCGGCGTTCTTGCGAATCACGTCTTCGAAGGCGATGCCCGCATGCAACTCGCCTTCGGGAATATTCAGCAGATTCTCGAAACGCTTGTTCCACAGTTCGATGCCGAGTTTCTCGTTGATCACGGTGATGCCCTGCGGCAGTGAGTTGAGCACCGTGTCCAGATAGGTGGAATAGCGTTGCGCCTCCCGCTCGACGCGCTTGCGCTCGGTAATGTCCGTGTAGATGCTGACCCAGCCTCCGCTGGGCATGGGATTTCCGCGGATTTCGAGGATGGTGCCGTCGGGTCTCTGCCGTTCGAATACATGCGGCTGCATCGTCCGCGCCCGTTCGCAGACCTGGTCGGCAATTGTGTGCGGATCGCCCTCGCCGTACTCGCCGCGCTCGGCATTGAACAAGGCGAGGTCGCGCAGTGATGGCAAGCCATCGGCGAAAAGCGAGTCGGGAAACTCGAGCATGGTGCGAAAGTTCTGGTTGCACACCACCATCTGCTGCTCGGCGTTGAACATCGTTATCCCGCTCGGCAGAAAATCGATGATGGTTTGCAGCGTGTCCTGATGACCCGCGTTCGGCTGATTCATGCTCCCTCCGCTGACATTTTTACTATGCCTTTGGCGCAATCATACGCGGATGCGCGGTTGGGTCGCCGTACCTCCAGCGCCGACTCTCCGGGATGTCGCGTAGTGCAGGATCTGATCAGGCGTTCTTGCCTTTTTGCCAAAGCACGTCACCGCCACCGGCCGACTTGTTCAACCAGCGGCCGAGGACAAAGAGCAGGTCGGACAGGCGATTCAGGTATTGCCTTCCGGCATCGGATACTGCTTCCTCGGCGGCGAGCGCCACCGTGACGCGTTCGGCGCGGCGGCAGACGGTACGCGCCAGATGCGTCAGCGCCGCCGCGCGGCTGCCGCCGGGGAGGATGAATTCCTTGAGCGGTCCGAGATCGGCGTTGTAGTGGTCGATGGCGGCTTCGAGCCGCGCCGGTTGGGTGGTTTTGAGCAGCACTGCACCGGGGATCGACATTTCGCCGCCCAGATCGAACAGGTCGTGCTGGATGCCGATGAAAAGCTCGCGCACTTCAGCCGGGAGTTCCTCGCACAGAATCACGCCGATCAGCGAATTGAGCTCATCGACGTCGCCCATGGCGGCGACCCGTGCGGAGTCCTTGCTGGTGCGCGAGCCGTCGCCGAGGCCGGTGGTGCCGGCGTCGCCGGTGCGGGTGTAGATCCTGGATAGGCGGTGTCCCATGTAGCGGAACCTTTTCGGTAAGGAATTGCCGGGATTATCCCAGATCGGCGGGAGCGGTGCCGCGATCCGC
>CAIZKA010000514.1 GCA_903933395.1 uncultured beta proteobacterium
CGGCCAGTTTGCGGATGCGGTTGGCGCGGGGAAACGTCATGGCGCCGCCGAAACCGAGCTTGAAGCCTAGCTTGATGAATTCGTCGGCCTGCTGCCGGCTGCCATTGAAGGCATGCGCGATTCCGCCGGGCACCCGACACAGGCGCAAAGCCTTGAGCACCGGATCGATGGCGCGCCGCACGTGGAGCAATACCGGCAGATTGTTGTCGCGGGCTATCCGCAGCTGCGCGCTGAAATAGAGCTCCTGCTGTGCGTCATCGCGCGACTCGACGAAATGGTCGAGGCCGATTTCGCCCACCGCCAGGGGATGTTCGCGCCGCACGGTTTCGCGCAGGGCGTCGAGATCCTCTTCCCGGGCTCTGTCGACATACATCGGATGAATGCCGTAGGCCGCACGACAACCTTCATGTTCGCGGCAGACGGAAGCCACGGCGCCGAAGTTGGCGCGCTCCACCGCGGGCACCACGATCAGCCCGACACCCGCCAGCGCTGCCGCCGCGGCCACGGCGTCACGATCGCCATCAAACTCGGCGGCATCCAGATGACAGTGGGTGTCGACCAGCATGGAATCAAAGTTTGTGAAGAAATCGTAGCGAGCGGGCCGCAGCGGGGTGCGGCCGGAGCGCAGCTACCGGAATGTACGCATTTGTACATGAGGATAGCGAGCCCCGCCCAAGCCCCGATCCGGTACGCGCAGTAGATTTATTCATGAGCTTTTACTCCAGCTCGTCGATCCAGGCCTGTTGTATCGCTTCTAGCTTCTTTTCGCCGCAGTGGCTCTCGCTTTCCTCGAAGCCGGGCAAGGCCATGACCCAGGTCATCAGGTCGACAAAATTGATCCGGGTCGGGTCGACGTCCGGGTGGGCTTCGGAGAGCTGAATCGCTATCTCAAGAGAATCGGTCCACTTCACTTTTTCGAGTGTCCTTCCTTGACCATGTTGATGGTGTACTTCGGAATCTCTATGACCAGCGGCGTCTGACCGACGAGAGCCTGGCAGGATAACCGCGATTTCGGTTCCAGGCCCCAGGCCTTGTCGAGCAGGTCCTCTTCGAGTTCCTCGGCTTCCGCCAGCGACTCGAAGCCCTCGCGCACGACGACATGACAGGTGGTGCAGGCGCAGGATTTCTCGCAGGCGTGCTCGATGTCGATCTCGTTGCCGAGCAGTGCGTCGCAAATGGAGGTGCCCGGTGCGGCATCGATCACGGCGCCGTCAGGACACAACTCGACATGGGGTAGAACGATTATCTGGGTCATAGGGATATCTGGTTAACATTGCGGCCGGCGAGCGCGCGCTGCACGCTCTGGTTCATGCGGCGAGCCGCGAATTCGTTGGTGGCGGCGCTCAGGGTCTGCATGGCCTGGTCGATGGCGCGGCGATCGTCGCCGGTCATCGCGGTCTGCAGTTTTTTAATGGCCTCGTCGATATGCGCGCGTTCCAGGACGGACAACAAGTCGGCGGAATCCTCCAGCGCCGACTGCGTCGCCTCGATCAGGCGCTGCGACTCGACCTGCGCTTCGCGCAGGGCACGGCGGAAGGCGTCGTCGCCGGCATGGCTGAAGCTGTCCTTGAGCATGCCCGCAATTTCGTCGTCGGAAAGTCCGTAGGACGGCTTGACCTCGATGCGCGCCTCGCGGCCGCTGGTCTGCTCGCGCGCCGTGACGGAGAGCAGGCCGTCGGCATCGACCTGGAAGGTGACGCGGATGCGCGCCGCCCCCGCCACCATGGGCGGTATGCCGCGCAGTTCGAAGCGCGCCAGGCTGCGGCAATCCGACACCAGTTCGCGTTCCCCCTGCACCACCTGGATCACCATCGCGGTCTGGCCATCCTTGAAGGTGGTGAATTCCTGCGCACGCGCGATCGGAATCGTGGAATTGCGCGGGATGACCTTCTCGACCAGACCGCCCATGGTCTCCAGCCCCAGCGACAGCGGAATCACGTCGAGCAGCAACCAGTCGTCGCCCGCTGCGCGGTTGCCCGCCAGAAGGTTGGCCTGGGTCGCCGCGCCCAGGGCCACGACCTTTTCGGGATCGAGGTTGTTGAGCGGTTCCTGCTTGAACAGTTCGGCCACGGCATGCTGGATCTGCGGCATGCGCGTCGAGCCGCCGACCATGACCACGCCGCGTACATCGGCCACGGTGAGTCCGGCATCGCGCAAGGCCTTCTTGGTCGGCGCAATGGTTTTCTGCACCAGGGTGCGGGTGATCTCGGTAAATATCTCCGTGGTCAACACCTGGTCAACGTACTCGTTGCTGGCGAGCTTGACCGTGATCGGCGCCTGACCGTGCTGCGACAATTGTTCCTTGGCTTCCCGTGCGCGCATTTGCAGACGCCGCGCATCCTGCGGCGAGAGCGGCGCGAGCTTGGCCTGCTCGATGATCCAGCAGAACACGCGGTGATCGAAGTCATCGCCGCCCAGCGCGGAATCGCCGCCCGTGGCCATGACCTCGAAGACGCCTTTCGACAGGCGCAGGATGGAAATATCGAAGGTACCGCCGCCGAGGTCGAACACGGCGTAGATGCCTTCGGCCGAATTGTCCAGGCCGTAGGCGATGGCGGCGGCGGTCGGTTCGTTGAGCAGGCGCAGCACGTTGATGCCGGCCAGCCGCGCTGCATCCTTGGTGGCCTGGCGTTGCGCATCGTCAAAATAGGCCGGCACGGTAATCACGGCCCCGGTCAGTTCGCCGCCCAGCGAGGCCTCGGCCCGGTTGCGCACGGTCTTCAGGATCTCCGCCGAGATTTCGACCGGGCTCTTGATGCCGGCAACGGTCTTCAGCTTGACCATGCCTTCGGTATCGACGAAGTCGTAGGGAAGGGTTTCGATGTGGGCGATGTCATGTCGGCCGCGGCCCATGAAGCGTTTTACCGAAATAATGGTGTTCTTCGGATCGATCGACTGCTTCGCTTCCGCGCTATAGCCCACTTCGACGCTGCCGTCGGCGGTATAGGCGACCACCGAAGGTAGCAGCGGCCGGCCCTGAACGTCATTGAGCACCACGCTCATGCCGCTCCTGACCGTGGCGACCAGGGAGTTGGTGGTGCCGAGATCGATGCCTACGGCAAGACGATGCTCGTGGGGCGCCGCGGATTCTCCCGGCTCCGCTATTTGAAGGAGTGCCATATTGTTATTCTAAATACTGTTCAGGCCGAAACTGCTTCTAGCGCGTCGTCGATTTCGTTCAGCAGTTTTTCCTGAAACATCAGTTGTCGCACCAGATTGCCCGCCGCATCCAGATCGCGGGTCACGTCTATCAAAGCGGCCAGCCGCTCGTAGTCGGCCTTGATCTCGCCCAAGAGACGGACGCGAACCGCGTCCAGCGCATCTTCGTCGGCCGCCGCACGGGCTTCCTCCACGGCTTCCCGCAATTCCATCTGGCTCATCAGGAATTCCGCGGGCATTGCCGTGTTGCTTTCGATCTGAGGATCGTGGCCCAGCAGTTGCAGCAGATAGCGCGCGCGCCGGCCG